>JAZQKU010000025.1:0-41260 GCA_045542315.1 Eubacteriales bacterium
TAAACAGCTCGGATATATACAGTCGGTGCCTATGACGATGAGGTCCCACCCGTTCCCATCCCGAACACGGTAGTTAAGCTCATCAGTGCCCACGATACTCGGATGGCAACGTCCCGGAAAAATAGGTCGGCGCCGGCTACATCACCTCAAGAAATCAGTCCGTTGAACTGCAAAAGTGGTTCCGTGGACGATTTGTTGAGGTTATACTTTCCTCCTTAGCTCAGTCGGTAGAGCATGCGGCTGTTAACCGCAGGGTCGTCTGTTCGAGCCAGACAGGAGGAGCCAAAAATCCCGTTCACGTAAGTGGGCGGGATTTTACTTTTTACTTCTTACCTCTTCACTCTTACCTCAAAATAAAATTCACACGGGATTTTTGGGAAGTAATAAGTAAGAAGTAATAGGTAATAAGTATTGCGGCTTCGCCGTTTTTATGCTATAATAGTAGAAATGAAAACCATCATGTTTTTATTGAGTAGATGCAAGGAGTGAAAAGTAATGAAGGGAATAAGCGTAGCGGCTAAAAGAGAATGGAATGTCATTTTGGATAGATACCAAATGAATGCAGATGGTTGTACTAAATATCCATTTGGAGAGTATTTTACTACTGAAATAAATGGCGAAAGCGTGATTTTTTATAGGTGCGGCGTTAGAAAAGTGAATTGTTCAGCAGCTACCCAGTATATGATAGACCATTTTGATTTGAAAAAAGTAATAGTTGTAGGGACTTGTGCAGGAATAGATGATAGATTTAAACATCTAGATATATTTATTGCAAATAAAGCAGTGCAATATGATTGTACTGTAAAAGAGCAAGAACCTTTGATAAAGGATGCTTTTACAGTTAATTTTGATTTAGATTCGTTGGACATTGATGTATTAACAGGTACAATCGGAACTGCAGATAGAGCTGTTGTTATGTGGAAGGACTATTTGGAATTGAAAGAAAACGGAATTACTATTGCAGATACAGAATCAGCAGCAATAGCTTATATTTGCAAGGCTAACAATGTCGAATGCATTATAATCAAAGGTATATCTGATTTTCCAACTAATAAACAAGAAACATTAAATGGAGAACAGTTGAATTCATTTTTAACAAACGTTCCAATTATAATGAATAAAATTATGGATGAGTATTTATCACTTGCATTGAAATTATCTGTAAAATATATAGGCGGTTAGTCAAAAATATAATTTTTAAGAAAATCCTCGGTTTTCACCCAGTTCTTTTTCGGACACGAGAGCCCAAAATCCCGTTCACGTAAGTGGGCGGGATTTTTACTTATTACCTTTTCACTCTCCACTTTTCACTAATTTGGCGTGTACGGAATTTTAGGTAAGAAGTAATAGTGAATAGTGAAGAAGTAAGGTTGATTTGCTTCGCAAATCTTCATTTTTATTAAGTTGCATTTTTGTACTATGAGTTCATATTGGTGCAACAATTTTGCACCCTAACACAAAAGTCCTTGATTTCAAGGGCTTTTCGTGTTTTTAGGGGTGCTCCCTCCTTCACCATTGCACCTTTTCCCCGTCCTTTTGGACTTGAACCTGCGATTTTATGAAAGTCTCTTGAAGAAATATAAGTTTTGTGTTATAATACAACTTAAGAGAGGCGGCTGTTATATGTAAAACAAGGTATAATAGAGCTTTCTTGTTGACAAAGCGAGAGAGAATATATATTGCCCTTGTTTTACACTATTTTTTATAAGGAGAAAAACATATGAATTTCAAAATTGAAGGTGCGAACGATAAGAATGTTTCTCTCAACCGCATTTTTAGTGAGAGCGGGATAGAACTTTATGAGCTCAAGGTGGTATATGATGATGTGCGGATTCCCGAGCAGATAAAGCTGACTTTTTCTATCCCTGATGTGGATATTTATTCAGTATGGAGTCCATCGCTTCGATTTGACAGACATCTCGCACCGAATTGGGCAAAACGCACAACAACATCCCGTCTTGCGTCATGGATGCCGCTTCACACGCTGGTATCCCGCGACGGAAAGAACAGAATGACTCTGGCGCTGTCCGACGCAAAGACGCCGATTTCTATCAGCACGGGCGTATGCGAGGAAGATGCGTGTGTGCAGTGGGAGGTCCGATTCTTTACGATCAAGGTCGCGCCTCTGAAAGAATACAGCGCGATTCTCCGTATAGACACGAGAGATATCGCATATTACGATGCCATTTACGATGTGATTTCGTGGTGGGAAAAGGATTGTGGTTATACGCCCGCGTACGTTCCCGAACACGCGAGACTTCCTATGAACTCGCTTTGGTACAGTTATCATCAAAAGCTTGATCATGAGGATATTCTCAAAGAGTGCGAGCTTTCCAAGGCTATGGGGATGGATACCGTTATCATTGATGATGGTTGGCAGACAGATGACAATAACCGCGGATATCAGTTTTGCGGGGACTGGCAAGTTGCTTCCTCAAAAATACCCGATATGAAGCAGTTTGTAGATAGAATTCATGCCACGGGAATGAAAGTGATGCTTTGGTTCTCAGTGCCGTTTGTGGGTAAAACCTCTAAAGCATACCGGCGTTTTTCCGATATGCTACTGGACGAAACGGGGGATTGTAAAACATTTTGGTCGCTTGATCCAAGATACAAGGAAGTGCGGGAGTATCTCATTGGAATTTATTCGGATGCGCTTAAGAATTGGGGACTTGATGGATTAAAGCTCGACTTTATCGACTCATTCTCGCTCAATGGCAGATCGCTTGAATACGATGAGCGTCGTGATTATCAGTCGCTTGAGGATGCGATTGACGTACTGATGACCGATGTGACGGAAACGCTTCGCGCGATCAATTCGGAAGTGCTTATAGAATTCAGACAGTCTTATGTAGGGCCTGCCATCAGAAAGTACGGAAATATACTCCGTGTTACCGACTGTCCCAATGATGCTATCTGCAACAGACAGGATATTGTTAATCTCATTCTCACATCGGGAAAGACCGCGGTTCACTCGGATATGCTCATGTGGAACCGTGAGGATACCGTTGAAAGCGCGGCGCTCCAGTTCGCCAGCGTATTGTACGGTGTGCCGCAGGTGTCTGTAAAGATCGCCACGCTACCGGAGGATCACAAAAAAATGCTGAAATATTATCTCTCATTCTGGAGAGAGAACCGAGAACTGCTGATAGATGGCAAGATACTTGCGGCAAATCCCGAGAGCGCGTACAGTATCGTTTGCTCTGAGAAGGATGGAAATGCGATATTTACTTCTTACACCGATACGGTGATTGATTGCAGCACGTATAACGAGATCGTAGCGGTCAATTGTTCTCGCTCAAAGAACTTGATACTCAAGGGAGCGTCAGGCAAATCCTTTAAGGTTGTGAACTGTATGGGAGAGAAACTTTTAGAGGGGATCATTGACTGTAGGCTTTTCGAGGTTAAGGTTACGACTGCCGGAATGGTATTTGTAAAATAAAAATCTAAAAAGACTAAAAAATGTTCCTTGATCGGAATGTTGGAGAGGTTGCATTTTTATATTATGGCCTCAGAAAAAAGCACTTGCAAAGGGGTGTCTTCCATAAAGCAGGTTACCACCTGCCGCAAAACAAAAGGAGTACGAACGATTTGTTCGTACTCCTTTTCACACACCTTGCCTGCAAGGTATAGTGTGTTACACCTTTAGGGTGTACTGTCGGGCGGTAATGAGCCTCCCTTGTGTAAAGGGAGGTGGCACGGCTTGCCGTGACGGAGGGATTGTAAAAGCATAATTCACCATAAAACAATCCCTCAGCCGCCTTCGGCGTCAGCTCCCTTTACACAAGGGAGCCTTTGATTTGTACGCCCCGAAAATCCATCTACTTTTCCTGACAAGCACTGCTTTTGTGGGCACAAAAGCGAAGCCCCGTACAAGGCGGGGCAGAAAATTATTCGCGTAATAGTTGTTCGATTTCTTTTAGTTGTTCATCGGTAGCTTCAAAAACTCTTGCCTTAAAGTATTTTGTTTCAATAAAATCATCAGAAAATGCATTCATAACTTTTTGTGCGATTACAAATTGGGAGTGGGCTTTTTCAATTTCTCCATTTTCTTTTAAGTACTTACCGATAATGATAAGCATATCAACTAAATCTTGTGCAGAAATATTCTTCTGCTTTTGTGCCGCCTCATACATTTCCTCGCCGTCAAGAAGTTGTGCAGCTACGCCCAACTTTGTGAAATAGATTTCGGGGATATGCTCAATAGCATCTTTAGCTAATTGATATTCCCCCTTCGCTTTGTATGCCTCTGCCATCGAACGATACGCATCAAAACGCAGATCATCATGTTTGGTGCTTTCCACGAGAGATTTTCCAATCGTGATTACTTCGTCATTTCGCCCCAGCTCACAAAGAATGTCTGTTAAGCAATCAAGCAAGATGTCGTTTCCCGGATACTTTTTAAGTCCTTCCCGGAGAATCTGCTCACATTTATGCTTATCTTTATTCCAATATTTACTGTACTCATCTACAATCGCTTCAACATTCTTTTCAATCTCATAAAGATTAAAATCAAAAAGCTCATCTGTGGAAACACCAAAAAATGAAGCGATGGCAGGGATCATAGTCACATCCGGCATTGTATTTCCGTTCTCCCATTTTGAAACGGCTTGAAAAGACACCCCGAGATAGTTGGCAAATACTTCTTGGGATATATTTTTCTGCTTTCTTAATGATTTTATTTTTTCGCCAAGTTTGATCATAGTAGTTCCTCCAAATTAATTTGGATCAGCGCTTATCCTAATATTATTATAGCATATTTATATAAAAAAACAATAACTCGTTTGGAGAGAAAATTTCTAACGCAAGTTGAATAAGGAAGCATAAGAAAACGGTATAACCGTATTCTTTACAGTTATACCGTTCTACCTGCTTTATCGCAGGTACGCCAAGGCAAGTGCTTTTTTCAACGAAATTCGCCTTACGGCGAGTGAAATTTGGCTTCGCCAAGTAAAATAGCTCCGAAGTGAGATATTTCACAATGTAGATTAGTACATTATTTCACATTCGGCAACGCCGAATGTTTCACTGAATTTAAAAGCTGTAATTTTATTCTATGAACTCAAACAAAATCCGCTTTCAAAAAGAAGGCGGCTATTGTTTTTTCTTGGCTTCAATTGTCAAACGTCTGAAAATTCAATTTTTCGGGAGGAAATTTTATTGACATCACCGCATATCTGTGATATAATAACAGATGATATATAACATATGTTATTTTAAAAAGGAGATGCTGTTGTGCCACCGAGAATAAGGATTTCAAAAGACGAGTTAACAGAAACGGCAGTAAGACTTGTGAAAAAAAACGGGGAAAGTGCTCTGAATGCGCGGTCGGTTGCGGCGGCGCTTAACTGTTCAACGCAACCGGTATTTTCAAATTTCAGTAGCATGGAAGAGCTGAGAGCCGCCGTTATAGAAAAGGCTTACGAAATATATTTGGGCTACCTCAAAAATGAGGCCGAAAGCGAAAAATACCCGAAATATAAGGCGTTCGGAATGGCATACGTCCGTTTTGCAAAGGAGGAAAAGGAGCTTTTCAAGCTTCTCTTTATGCGTGACAGGACTGACGAGGAGCAAAACCTCGGCCCCGATTTCAACGAGTCGGTTAAAATGATAATGAAGGCAAACAACGTAAGCCGTGAGGCGGCAAGGCTTATTCATTTTGAAATGTGGGCCTGCGTTCACGGGCTCGGCACGATGGTCGCAACCTCGTTTATGCAGCTTGAGCCGGACGAAATAAGCAATATGATCTCCGACGTTTACAAAGGCGTTTCCGAAAGGTATTCAAGAAAGGAAAATAAAGATGAGCGCGATTAAAACAGTAAACCTTACCAAACGTTATCGCGGCATTACTGCCGTTGACGGTCTTTCTCTTAACATTGAGGAGGGAGAGCTTTTTTCGTTGCTCGGCGTTAACGGTGCAGGGAAGACTACCACGATAAAAATGCTTTCCTGCTTAACGAAGCCCACCGAGGGAGATGCTTATTTGATTGGAAAAAGCATAGTAAGCGAGTCAAACGGTATAAAACCGTTTATTGCGGTATCTCCGCAGGAAACGGCTGTTGCGCCGGGACTTACCGTGAGGGAAAACCTCGAGCTTATCGCAGGTGTTTTTGGCTTTAAAAAGGAAAAAAGAAATGCAAAGATCACAGAGATTTCGGATATGCTCGGGCTTTCAAAGGTATCTGAAAGAAAGGCAGGTAAGCTTTCGGGCGGTTATCAGCGCCGTTTGAGTATAGCTATGGCGCTTATCGGAGAGCCGAAGATCCTTTTTCTTGACGAGCCCACCCTTGGACTTGACGTGCTTGCAAGAAGCGACCTCTGGGAGCTTATCCGCTTTCTCAAAGGAAAAATCACGATAGTTCTCACCACTCACTATATGGAGGAAGCGGAAGCTCTTTCCGACAGAATAGCAATAATGAAGGACGGCAAGCTTCTTATTTGCGATACCGCCGCAAACATAAAGCAGGCGGCAAACACGGATAGCTTTGAGCAGGCCTTCATAAATATCGTTAAGGGGGCGGAAAAATGAGAACGTTAACCTTTGCGTCAAGAAATCTTAAAGAAATAATAAGAGATCCCTTGAATCTCGCCTTCGGACTCGGATTTCCCGCAGTCTTGCTTTTACTTTTAAGCGCAATTCAGGCAAATATCCCCGTTTCGCTGTTTGAAATAGAAAGGCTTGCGCCGGGCGTTGCGGTATTCGGACTTTCGTTTATGACGCTTTTTTCGGCAACGGTAATTTCAAAGGATAGAGGAAGCTCGCTCTTGCAGCGCCTTTACACCACGCCCATGACTCCGGCAGATTTCATTCTGGGCTACACTCTTCCCATTATTCCGCTGTCTGTTATACAGAGCGTATTTTGCTTTGCCACGGCGGCGCTTTTGGGACTTGAAATAAGTGTAAATGTTGCCTTTGCCGTTTTGCTTATAATTCCGATTTCGCTGTTTTACGTTGCTTTGGGACTCCTTTGCGGAAGCTTGCTTAACGATAAACAGGTCGGCGGAGTTTGCGGAGCGCTTTTGACAAATCTTTCGGCGTGGCTTTCGGGGATCTGGTTCGACCTTGACCTCGTTGGCGGCGTATTCAAAAAAATTGCACATATGCTCCCCTTCGTGCACGCCGTGGAGCTTGAAAGGAAAGCGGTTTCGGGGGATTTTAACGGGCTTATTTCACATCTTCCGTGGGTGCTTGCCTACGCAGTAATAATTCTTTTGCTCGCCGTAGCGGCTTTTTTGAGACAAATGAAAAAACAGTGATTTTGCTATTGACACGTCGGCTAAATAATGCTACAATAATGAAAAATCCTCGGGAAAGGGGATAGCGTTATGAAGAAATTAAGAGTAGGCGTATTCGGAGTTTGCCGCGGCACGCAGCTGGCAGAATGCTTCGTTCTGGCAGGTTGTGAGATCGTGGCGATATGCGACAGATATACGTCGGAGCATAACCATATTGAAAGCTGCATCAATACCCTTGGAAAAGGTATTGCGATATATACCGATTTCGATGAATTTATAGATCACGATATGGACGCGGTTATTCTTGCAAACGCTTTCCATGAGCACGCCCCCTATGCGATAAAATGCTTTGAAAAGGGACTGCACGTCTTCTCCGAATGTAACAGCAACGTCACAATGGCGGAGGGCGTTGAGATGATCCGCGCATTCGAAAAGAGCAAATCGGTTTATATGCTTGCGGAAAACTATCCGCAGATGAAGCATATGAAGGAAATGGAGCGGCTTTGCAAATCGGGAAGGCTTGGCAAGATCCTCTATGCCGAGGGCGATTACGATCATTTTATGGACCCTATATACCCCGAAATACAGCACGTTTATATGTATAACGAACATCACTGGCGCAACTGGTGCCCAAAGACCTATTATATTACCCACGCGCTCGGCCCCTTAATGAAAGCAACGGGCGCAACTCCCGTAAGACTTACGGCATTTGCTTCCTTTGCGCCCGAAACAAGAGACGTTGCAACCGCAAACCACGTAGGCGACCGTGCGGCGGCGATCCTCACTCAAAACGACGACGGCTCGGTCTTTCGCCTTTTCCCGTGGTCGGAATTCGGTGGCGGCCCCTATTCCAACTTCCGTTTTCGCGGGCAGTGGGCACAGGTGGAAAATTATTTTGATACCAACGTTTCCTTAAGATACAGCGCGGGCTATGCTCCTGCGGGCGAGGAAACGGTGCAGATATACGATCCCGTTTTGGACGATCCCGATAAGGAGATAATTGAAAAGTGCTATTTCAGCGGACGCGATTATCTTACGGTACGCATCTTTTTGGATGCTGTCAGAGAGGGAAGACAGCCCGAATATCCCTTTGATATCTATTCTGCCGTGCTTATGTCTTCCGTGGCAATTCTGGGCTGGCGCTCGGTGCTTGAGGGCGGCAAGCCCTACGACGTTCCCGATTTCCGTAAGGAGGAAGACAGAAAGAGGTACGAGAACGATAACCTCACACCCTTCTGGGGAGAGGACGGCAGCGCGCCTACATTGCCTTGCTCATCACATCCGGATTATAAACCCGATGAGGCGTTATTGGAGAACTACAGAAAGCTGATGAAAGGCTTTCAAAAATAAGGAGAATGCAAAATGGAAAAAATAAGAGTTGGCGTATTCGGCGTTTACAGAGGACTTTATCTTGCAAGAGAATTTGTAAAGCTCGGCGCGGAAATAGTTGCACTTTGCGACGTAAACGAACCGCGCATAGCCGCCGCTAAAGCGGAGCTTGGCGAAGATATCGCAGTTTACAAGGACTTTGACGAGTTTTTAAACCATCCTATGGACGCGGTTATTTTAACAAATAACTTTTCACAGCACGCGCCCTACGCCGTAAAATGCCTTGAAAAAAATATCCACGTTTTGAGTGAGTGCATAAGCAACGCCACGATGGGTGAGGCGGTCGCACTTGTGCGCGCCTTTGAAAAGAGCAACGCCGTCTATATGATGGGTGAAAACTACCCCCATTCACTCACCTGCACGGAATTGAGGAAAATTGCAAAGGGAGGCACCCTGGGAAAGATACTCTTTGCAGAGGCGGAATATAACCACCCCTTCAGTGACTATGACCCTGCGGCAGTAAAAATCCTAATGTTTCATCCGAAGCATTGGAGAAATTTCCTTCCCAAAACCTATTACCTTACCCATTCTCTCGGACCGGTTATGTATATGACGGGGGCAACACCGAAAAAGGTAACCGCCTTTGCGATGTTTGATCCGCCCGCAAAAGACGCTCCCACCGCCTGCTACGTTGGCGATAAGGCGGCAAATATTACCACCCAGAACGACGACGGCTCGGTTTTCAGAATGACCGCGTTCTCGCAGTTTGGCGGCCCCAACAGCTCCGTGCGCCTTTGCGGCACGAAGGGTCAGGTTGAAAATATCCGCGGCTTTCAGGATAGAATCCTTCTCCGCTATAATCCGTGGGATCTCCCCGAAAACACCGAAAATAACAAAATCTACACTCCCGAATGGGATGACAAGGATGCAGAGCTTATCAAAACGTCAGAGCACGGCGGCGGAGATTTCAAAACGGTGCGCCTTTTCCTTGAGTGCATAAGAGAAAAGAAGCAACCGCCCATGCCGTTTGACGTTTATTCGGCAACAACGATGTCATCGGTTGCAATACTTGGTCACCGCTCGGTGCTTAACGGCGGAAAGGTTTACGATATTCCCGATTTCAAAAAGGAAGAGGACAGGGCTCTTTACGAGAACGATAACCTCACACCCTTCTGGGGAGAGGACGGCAGCGCGCCGAATATCCCTTGCTGCTCACACCCCGAATATAAGCCCTCCGAAAAGCAGATGGAGCTTTATTTCGAGGAGCTTGCAAAATAAATTCAAAGCGACTGCGGTTTTCCGCAGTCGTTTTACAAAGATATGAGGAAATGAATATGACGGAAATGAATATATGGCTTGATGAATATAAAAACGCATTGATTGAAGTCTTTGGAAGCCGTGTGAGATTTTTCGGCATTCAAGGCAGCTTTGCCCGCGGTGAGGCCACCGAAAAAAGCGATATCGACACTGTCGTTATTCTCGACAGCTTAACCGCGGAAGACCTTTTGCGATACGAAAAAATGCAAAAAACACTGTCGGTAAGAGATAAGCTTTGCGGCTTTATTTCGGGAGAAGAAGAGGTCAGGTGCTGGGAAAAATCAGATATTTTTCACCTTTATTACGACACGAAAGCAATAATCGGCGACCTCGGCGAGCTTGTAAAAAAGCCCACCGAGGAGGACGCGCGCGCCGCCTGTAAAATCGGTGCATCGGGAGTGTATCACGGTGCCGTTCACAACCTTCTTTACGAAAAAAACGATGCCGCGCTTGCGGCGCTTTACAAGTCCGCATCCTTTGTTTTGAGAGCGGTTTTGTTTGTAAAAACCGGAAAATACGAGAATAAAAAAGAGGGCCTTTTGACTGCGTCAACTCCGTTGGAGCATGAGATATTAAACACCTTTTACCGCCTCAAAAACGGAGAAAAAGCAGACCTTTTTATCGACTCGAAAAGGCTGATAGAATGGTCCTCGACGATTATTTCAAGTCTTTGAAAACTGCAAATTCCCATAGTAAAAAACAGCCCTTTTTAAGGGCTGTTTTTTTATTTCAATTTAATTTTGGCTCGCTCCATGCGACGCTTGTTTTCGCGGTTTCTTTTTCGGTTGGTGACAATGTAGATCAGAAAGACTGCGAGAAAGGCGCCGAGGGCATCGGTGAGTATGTCGGTGATGTCGCACACTCTTCCCGGTACGAAATACTGGTGTATTTCATCGGAAACGGCGTAGAGAAGAGAGACGAGAAACGAAAAGGTGGAGGGCCAGCCGAGGTCAAACGCTTTTAATGAAAGGGCGGTAAAAAACGCCAATAAAAAGAATTCCGAAAAATGCCCGAGGGCTCTGAATATGGGATCCCAGAAGGAAAGCATCTCGGCTCTTGCGGTCTCGTCTGCCTCGTTATATTCGGGAAACAGCGAAAGAATTGTCGCTGTTACGGAACTACTCAAATCAGCCGAATCGTCGTATGATTGGGCCGAAAAAGCGAAAATGGCCACGGCGACCGTGACTGCAAGAATTGCAAAAATAACAGCTGCGGCGATCCTCTTTTTTGAAAGTGACATAAAATCACTCCTTGCTCTTTTGCTTCTTTTCCGCTTTTTTCTCCGCCTTCTTTTCCTCTTTGGAAACTAAGACGGGGGTCGATGCGGTCTCGAGCGAAATTATCTTTTGAGAAACCGATTTTCCGACATTTGAGAATACCGAAACGAGCACAGCGATATCTATGAGATCGTTTCCCTCGATAAATTTATCTATGCCGCCGGTAAGCTCGTCGATAATTGCGAATACCGAGGAGGTGGAGGCGTTTACGATTTCGCGGAAGCTATCGTAGCAAACGCTTGCCTCGGAGCTTTTAAGCTTTATTTCAAGAACCGCCTTTACGTCGGCAATGGAAATTATCTGCTTCAGAACACAAACTACAATAAGAAGCGCGATATGCAAGCGGTTGTATTTTTTCTTTTCGGGCGGCGGGATTATTCCCATCTTTACGTAGTTATTGATCATCGAGGGAGTGATAAGCTTATCGCTCTCATCGGCGGATTCAAATGCCGAAAGATAATCCTCCATAAGACGGATAACCTGATCCATATAAAGCCCGATGTCGGGAATCTCCTGCCACGAGGGGAGCTTTTTCTGCTCTGTGCGCTCCTTCCAGGAGAGAAAATCCTTTGAAATATCCGACAATTTTAACACCTCACTAATATTGTATAATAGATTTTATCATAAAATACAAAAAAACGCAATACATTATTTTAAAAAACCCTTGACAAAATTCAAAAGTTGATGTAATATAGTATTCAATACTACATCGTATATTGCGGAGGACTAAATGAGCTACAGAATTTTTACCGACACCACGGCAGATCTCACAAAGGAAATAATTGAAAAATACGGTATTGAGGTAATACCGCTTTCGTATTTTATAAACGGCAAGGAGTTCGAGCCTCTTCCCGGCGACAACAACGGTCTTAAGGAGTTTTACGACCTTATGCGCGAGAAGAAGCACGAATTCCAGACCTCTATGGCAAACGGCGAAAAGGAAAGAAACCGCTTTGAAGAGGTGCTTGCAAACGGCGAGGATATAATTTACATAGGCTTTTCATCGGGACTTTCGGGCACCTTCGACGCGGTCTCGGGTGTTTTGAGAGAGCTTAATATCCTTTATCCCGAGAGAAAGGTCTATGCGGTGGACACCCTTGCCGCATCAATGGGAGAAGGCCTTATCGTTCTTAATTGCGCAAAGCTTCAAGCCGACGGCGCATCTATTGAAACGGTACGCGACTGGGCAGAGGGCTACAAGCAAAAGGTCTGCCACTGGTTTACCGTTGACGACCTCGACTATTTGAGAAGAGGCGGCAGAATATCGAAAACGGTGGCGATAATCGGCTCGGTGCTTCAGATAAAGCCGGTGCTTCACGTTGACGATGCGGGACATCTTATCTCGGTGGGCAGGGCAAACGGCAGAAAAAATTCAATAGAGAAGCTCGTTTCCAAAATGGGTGAAACGGGAGTTGAAATTGAAAAGCAGACCGTTATGATAAGCCACGGCGACTGTGAAAAGGATGCCGAATACGCCGCCGCACTCATAAAAGAGAGATACGGTGTAAAGGATATAATAATAAACTGTATCGGCGCCACCATAGGATGCCACTCCGGTCCCGGCACCCTTGCCGTATTCTTCCTCGGCACGAAAAGATAAAGAAAAATCCGTTTGCTGAAAATGCAAACGGATTTTTAAATAAAAACAGTTGACAAATAATTAAAATGGTATTAATATATTGGTATATATAAATTAAAGGAGAATCAACTATGGCAAAAAGCAATAACGATGCAAGACTTGATTTTAACGTCACTGCCGCAGCGGCGGAAATCGATGCAACCAAAAAGGTGAGAGTGGGTATTATCGGCACAGGCTGGATAGCCGACGCCCATTTTGCCGTTTACAAGGATATGCCCGACGTTGAGATCGTGGCAGGCGCAGACCTTATCCCCGGCAAGGCTGAAAAATTCTTCAAGGATCGCGGCTACAATAACGTCAAATGCTATCAAAGCCATAAGGAAATGCTTGACGATGAAAGCCTCGAGCTTGATGCCGTAAGCGTTTGCACCTATAACACCACCCACGCCGAATGCACAATTTATGCGCTCGATAAGGGCATTAACGTATTGCTTGAAAAGCCTATGTGCGTTACTCTTGAGGAGGCTGTTGAAATAAGAAAAGCCGAAAAGAGAAGCGGAAAGCTCCTTTCAATAGGCTTCCAACCGAGATTTGACCCGAATATGCAGATGGTCAAAAAGGTCGTTCAGTCGGGAGCTTTGGGTAAAATTTATTATATCCAGACAGGCGGCGGCAGACGTCGCGGTATCCCCACTCCTTTCGGCACCTCATTCATTGCAAAGGAAACGGGAGGAATAGGCGCTCTGGGTGATATAGGCTGCTATTCTCTCGATATGCTTCTTAACGCGGTGGGATATCCCAAGCCGCTTACCGTAACGGGCTATACCTCCGACTTTTTCGGAACCGACCCCAATTACGTAAGCTACGTGGCGCAGGGCCACCCCGAATATGCAAAGGCCTTTGGCGTTGACGATTTTGCGGCAGGCTTCGTAAGACTTGAGGGCGGCATTATAGTCGATTTCAGAATTGCATGGGCAATGAATCTCGACACTCCCGGTGACGCTATTATAATGGGCACCAAGGGAAGCCTCAGAATTCCCTCAACAGACTGCTGGAACGGCACCATCGGCGGCAACCTCAAAATATATTCCGAGGTCGGCGGCGAGCAGGTATGCACCGAGATACCCATGAAGGAAAGCAACGTAAACTGCTTCGAGGTAAAGATGCGCTCCTTTATCGATGCAGTCAAAAACGGCGGCGAGCCGCCCGTTCCCGCAAGCGAGATAATCTACAATCAGGCGATCCTTTCGGGCATAAAGAAATCTGCGGAGCTTGGCAGAGAAATAGAAATAGAGATCCCCGAAATATAAATCAAAAAAGAAAATCCCGTAATGCCAAAGCATTACGGGATTTAATTTGTTTTTTAATCGGTTACGCCTTGTTTCCGCAACCGCCCTTGTTGCCGTCAACTATGGTAACACTCGAATCGGGAGTGGAAGGAGTAACGGGCTCGGAGGGAGTGGGCTCATCGTAAACGTCTTTGTCGGTGAGGGTGTAAGCGCCTTCCTCACCCGCAAAATCGTTTGCCTTAACGCCGTTGATGTGGGAGATCATAGTGGTCTGACCCACACCGCCGAAGCCGTAGCCTGCGATTGCAAGGTAAGCCTTTCCGTCGGCATCGAGAACGTTTGCCTTGGGGAAGGAAGCGACTTCGTCGTGATTGCCGTTTACGTAGATATCGATATTGTCGCCGTTTACAACGAATTTAACGATGATGTTGCCGCTCTTATAGGGGTGAACGGTGGGATGCTCGTTCATTCTGTCCAGATAATTGAAGTTCCAGGCAGCGGAGGTGCTCATACCGCCGTAATACTTGAATTCGTTTTCTGCAACGGGATAGAAGAGGATAGCCGCGGTCTTTTCGATCTCGCAGCCGATACCGTACATATTGGTCGTGAGATAGTTGTTTGCGTCGGTGTAGTTTACATGGTTGGTGTAGGGAGCGCCGGAGATGGAGATGGCAGATGCATAGCCGGGCTGATTGTAGCCTGCCGCGTCATAGCCGTTGATCTGCATTACAATCTCAAGTCCGTCGATCTTTACCTTTTCCTTGTAGGCAAAGCTGCCGTGGTCATACATGCACTGAACGAAGGTGTCGATAAAAAGATTGCCCTTCGATTCGTAAACGTCAGCCATACCGCCGGTGGGGTAGAAGGTGGGCTTTTCCCATTTGTCGGAAATTGCGGCACCGGGAATTACCGCAAAGGAAAGCGCGAGAGCCAGAACGATTGCGAGGGATACGATTTTTTTCATAATAATTATCCTTTCTGAAAAAAGATTATACTATTATTATACACATTGCTTTCAAAAAATCAATAGGTTTTTTGAAAAAAAGCAATTTTTTGCAAAAATACCCTCAAAAAAGCAATTTTTTGCAAAAGTTGGTTAAACATTTAACAATTAGGCGGGTTTTAAAACACGAGTTTGAAACCTTCTTTCCGGCGTTTATAAAAAATGCCCTGAAAACGTTGAAAAAGAACGGCTTTTGGGGATTGTGAAAAAAATAAAAAAAATTAAAAAATCGTATTGACTTTTTCTGCAAATAAGTTATAATTATACTATATTCTTTAAATTCAATAAAGAGGTGTAATTATGTTAAAAGTTGAAACAAGTACAGCCGGCTGGTCTCCCTGTGCCGACCGTTTCGTAACCGAGGGTTACAGAAAAGGCTACGGACCCATGGAGGCTCTTGACGAGCTTATGAAAATCAAAGGCCTTAACGGTATGCCTTTAGCATGGGGCTCTCTCTCTGCTAAAAATCCCGAAATGATCGACGGCGCTCACATCAACGGCGGTTACGTTCCCGAAAGCGCATGGGATTTCGCTTATCCCAGCGTTGATTGGCTTAAGAAATATCTTGGCGAACACGGTGTATCTATCGGTACCGTAGCTCCCGATACCTATTTAAGCCCCATCTGGAAAAATGGCTCCTTCACCAGCCGCGATCCCGCTATCCGTCGCCTCATGATAGAGAATATCAAAATGGGTATGGATTACGCTAAGGATATTCCCGGATCCGACGTTCTTCTCTGGATGGCACACGACGGCTTCGATTATCCCTTCGAGGATGATTACAAGCAGCGTTGGAAGTGGCTTCTCGAAGGCATCGAGGAGTGCTGCGATTACAATAAGGACGTAAAGCTCACCCTTGAATATAAGACCATGGAGCCCAGAACCAGACAGTATATTGCAAACTACGGCAAGGCTCTCTTTATGTGCAAGGAAATCGGCGCAGAGAACCTCGGTATAGTTGTTGACGTCGGTCACGCACTCTTTGCAGGCGAGTCGCCCGCAGAAGCTATCGACGTAGTTAACTACTACGGCAAGCTTCACCACGTTCACATGAACGATAACTACAGAGGCTGGGACGATGACCTTTATCCCGGCGCTATCCACTTCTGGGAGAACCTCGAGGTATTCCACGTTCTTAATCAGATCGGTTACGACGGCTGGTACACCATCGACGTATTCCCCTACCGTGTTGACGGTCACAAGGTTATCCAGGAAGCGGTTGACAGACTTTATATGTTTGACCGTCTTGCAAAGATGCTTCCCGCAGCTGAAATCAAGAGAATGCAGGAAGAGAACGATACCATCGGTATCCAGACCCTCCTTCGCGAGACCGTTATTAAATAATTGATTATTTAGTACCTTTTTGCCCGGAATGTAATATTGATTATATATTGCATTTCGGGCTTTTCTATAAAGAAAGGAATGAGTATTATGGCAGAGTTCAAAAATTATATTGATCTTTTCAAAAAGCCCGGCGATGAATTCCGTCCCGTTTCAATGTGGTTCTGGAACGACGAGATGAGAAAAGACGAGATCACCTTCCAGCTTGAGGAATTCAAGAAGCAGGGTATGTACGAGGTATTCGTAAACGCCGTTTGGGGCATTGAGGTCGAATATCTTTCCGACGAGTATTTCGAATACGTAAAATACTGCGTTGACGAGTGCAAGCGCCTTGGCATGAAGTATTGGATATACGACGAATTCAACTGGCCCTCCGGCAATGCGGGCGGCAAGCTTCTTTCGAAATATCCCGAGGCAGTCGGCAAGCTCCTCAAATGCGAGTCCTTCTACGTATGGGCAGGTAACTGCGCAGATACCATAAGCACCGGCAAGCTCGTTGCGGCACAGATCCTTATCGTCGGCCCCGATAACGCCTTTGAGGTTATCGACATTATGGATAAGGTAGAGGTTCAGATCACCGATACCGGCGATACCAAGGTCCATTACAGAAATATGGATTACAACAGCCTCATTCGCGTTCAGTATTTCTTCTCTATGCCCGACCCGCATATCCTCACCACCTCGGTATGGTACAAATATGCAAACTATGAGGCAGGCTATATCGACACCTTCAATAAGGACGCCGTTGATAAATTCCTCGAGCTTACTCACGAGCGTTATAAGGAATACGTAGGCGACGAGTTCGGCAAGACCGTTATGGGTGTATTTACCGACGAGATCTGTCTTGCTTCTCCCTTCTCGATAGGTGAGAACAGAATTCCGTGGAGTGAGCATTTCGCAGAGAAGTTCAAGGCTTTAAACGGCTACGATCTTATTCCTCACCTCTACAGCCTCTTTAACGGCGCTCTCACCAAAGAGGACAGAAAGATAAGAAACGACTACTTCAACACCGCAAAGACCCTCTATCTTGAAAACTTCGTTAAGCCGATGTACGACTGGTGCGATAAGAATAATCTTCTCTTCACCGGCCACTTCGACGGCGAGGAGTCATTGAACTGGCACCTTATGCAGTCGGCTGACCTTATCTCCTCCTTTGAGTATATGCACGTTCCCGGCATTGACGCTATCGTTCCCTCTCACAAGATCGACGATAAGAACTTCAACGTTGCCGGTAAGATACTCAACTCCGTTGCAAAATACTATAACAGAGACCGCACCCTTTGCGAGACCTATACCGGCTCGGGCTGGGACGTCCGTTTCGATCTCATGAAGAAGATCGCGAACAGACTTCTTACCCTCGGCGTAAATATGACTCATTATATGGGCGCATATTATTCGTGGGACGGCAATATGAAGATCGGCCCCACCTCTTATCCGCCTTCACACGGCTATAACAACCCGATGTGGCAACACTACGGCAAGCTCGGCGATTATTTCGCAAGAATTCAGTCGCTTTCGGGAAAGACTAAGGGCGGCTCCAAGGTTCTCTTTATGACTCCCTTGGTTCAGGCAAAGCAGGACCTCGACCTCTCCAAGAACGTATTTGAATACCTCAAGGACGATTTCTGCATCCGTTACCTCGACGAGATAATGGAATCCACCGTAACCGCTTCGATGAAGCTCGGCGTTGACCTCGACCTCATTTCCGAGGACGGAGCACCCGACATCACCGCAAATAACGGAGTTATGACCTATCGCGGCCACGAATATGAATATATCATCTTCCCCGCAATGACTTATATCGACAAAAACACCGCAGAGCTCATCGCACGTCTTGCAGATGCAAACGTTAAGATGATATTTGTAAACAACCTTCCCGCAGAGGTGGTTGACAGCGACATTCCCGCTATTGACCGCGACTACGGCGAGACTTCTCTTATCTTCGAAAACGAGGGCGCAAGCTTCGCAGCATTCAAGAAAAAGAACTGCTATCTCCTTACCGTCAAGAAGCGCCCCTTGGAGCTTGCAGACTTCAGAGAGGCTCTCGCGAAGGCATTCAAGCCTGCCGATATCGCTCTTTCGATGAACTCTACCGGCAACGTTTATATCGGTCACCGTGAAAACGAGGATATCGACCTCTACTTCATCTCCAACGACGATAACTTCGATAACGAGATAAGAATTCCCAAGAAGCTCAGAAGCCTTGAGATCTTAAGCCCCGATACCGGCGACCTCAAGACCGTTTACGTTGAGGGTGACGAGATAAAGATTCCTCTCGCAGCTTACGAGATGGTCGTTGTCGTAAAGTCCAAGAAGGAGAAATTTGCTGTTAAAGCAAACTTTGCAAAGCCCGAGGCTGTTGCAAGCGTTCTTACGCTTTCCGACTTCACCTTTATTCCCGAAAAGGAAAATGCGATCCGTCCCACCTGGCTCTACAAGCACAACGATAAATACTATCCCGTGCTCTTCTACTATTTCCCCGATTACGTTGCAAAGACCAAGAATATGGACTACGAGGTAAAATGGGAATTTGAGATCGCTTCTATGCCCGAAACTCTCTTCTTGAACGGCGAAACCAGAGACGTTACCGAGATTCTTATAAACGGCAAGAAGTTTGACGTTGAGAGAAATATCAGAATCTGGGGTGTAAGAAACTTCCGCAAGGAAGCAACCGCTTTCTTCAACGAAGGCAAAAACACCGTTATCGTCAAGGGCAGAACCCCCGATTGGGTCGGTATCCACGCGCTTCCCTTCGTATTCGTAACGGGTGACTTCCTCGTTTCGGAAAACGACGTTATAACCGCAATGACCGATCGCTCGGTCAAGCTTGGAAACCTTGACACTCAGGGCTATAAGTACTTCACCGGAAACGGCAGCTACAAGACCACCTTCCTTGCAAAGAAGGGCAAGAAGACCGTTATCGAGCTTAAGACCAGAGAGGTCGTAGGCGTTAAGGTAAACGGCGAGCTTGTAAAGGAAGTTATGTGGCAGCCCAGAACCGCAGATATCACCAAGTTCATTAAGAACGGCGCAAACGAGCTTGAGCTCGTAATGACCGCCACCTATGCAAACCTTCTTGCAGAAGCTCCCGCAGGAAACAGCATAGACGAGGTTAAGATAATAACCTACTGAATTTAATAAAAAATCTCCGACGTTTGTCGGAGATTTTTTTATTTTTCTGTAAAAAAGTACTGTTCTTATATAATAATATATGTTATAATATAAGTTAGGATAATATCGGGAGTGAGATAAAATGATTTCGGAGATAATTTGCGTCGGCACCGAGCTTCTTACGGGCGACACGGTAAACACGAATGCATCGTATATTGCAAAGCGCCTTATGGGGCTTTCGTCGGGCTCGCTTTGGCAAAGCGTGGTGGGTGATAACCCCGCGCGTCTTTCCGAGAGCTTTCTCACTGCCCTTAAAAGAAGCGAGATAATCGTAGTAACGGGAGGACTCGGTCCCACCGAGGACGACCTTACGAAGGAAACCGCCGCAAAGCTTTTGGTGCTCCCTCTTTATGAGGACACAAAAACGTTAAACGACATTTCCTCATATTTCGCCTCAAAAAACCGTGAAATGCCCGAAATGAATAAAAAGCAAGCGCTTATTCCCAAGGGTGCGGTGATTTTGGAAAATGAAATAGGCACCGCTCCCGGCATACTTTTCGATTTTGAGCTTTTAAAGAGTCAGGGCAAATTTTACTCACAGTATAAGGCGAAATATTTAATACTTCTCCCCGGACCTCCCCGCGAAATGAAGAAGATGTGGGAAACGGCGGCGGAGCCGTATTTAAAGGAAAAAATAACCGATAATGCCCTCGTCTCTCATTATATGACTGTTTTCGGGATAGGCGAGAGCGCGGCGGCAGAGCGGCTTGGCGATATTGTTTCGGGAAATAATCCCACCGTTTCGCCTTATGCGAAAAACGGAAGCGTTACCTTCAGAATAACCGCAAGCGGAAAAACGGTAAAGGAAGCGGAGGAGCTTGCTGCTCCGATAATCGAAAAAATGAAGGAGCTCCTTGACGGATATATTGTGGGAACAGACGTTCCCTCAATGGCGGACGTTGCGGTAAGCGAGCTTATTTCGGCGAAAAAAACGGTCACCTTTGCCGAAAGCTGCACGGGCGGACTTATATCCAAAAAGATAACCGACGTTTCCGGCGCCAGCGAGGTATTCAATATGGGTGCCGTAACCTATTCAAATGAAATAAAATCGCTTTTGCTTTCGGTAAAGCCCGAAACGTTAAAGGCGCACGGCGCCGTTTCAAAGGAAACCGCTCTTGAAATGTGCAAGGGCGCGGCGGAGCTTTCGGGAGCCGATATCGGTGTTTCGGTAACGGGCATTGCAGGCCCCGGGGGCGGCAGTGAGGAAAAACCCGTGGGCACGGTGTGGATAGGCGTTTACAGTAAAAAAAGCGGCTACCACAAGGCAGAAAGGCACCTTTTCGGGCACGGAAGAGCGAATGAGCGCGACTATATAAGAGAGCTCACGGCGGAAACCGCGCTGTGGAAGGTAATCACGAGATTAAGAGAAGAAAAATAACGGGACTGATTTTATGACAGAGCTTGAATCCACCTTTCTGGTGCTTCGCAAGCGACTTTTGGAAAATGAATATTTAAGGCTTAACGATATGCAGCGCGAGGCAGTCTTTGCCTCCGAGGGACCACTCCTTATCCTTGCGGGTGCGGGAAGCGGAAAGACCACCGTTATCGTAAATAAAATAGCCTATTTGCTCAAATACGGAAACAGCTATGAGAGCGACCTTATTCCAAACAATATAACCGAAGACGATATAAATGAAATGGCGCTTGCTCTCACCACGGGAATGACCGAGCGGGCAAGAGAGCTTATAACCACCCTGCCGATAAGCGGAGAAAACATTTTGGCAATAACCTTTACCAACAAGGCGGCGGGGGAATTAAAGGAGAGGATCTCGGCGGCGTCTCCCACGGCAGGAGAGGTAAATGCAAGGACCTTCCACTCATTTTGCGCGCAAATCCTTCGCATTGAAATTGAAAAGCTCGGCTATGCAAGAAGCTTTACCATCTACGATACCGACGATTGCCGCGCGGTTATAAAAAACATACTTAAAGAAGAAAATTTGAACGACAGGGATATAAACCCGAAGCTTGTTTCCGCGATAATCTCAAAGGCGAAAAACGAGAATATAACGGTAAAGGAATACCTCGGAAATCAGGGTGGCAACGAAATGATAATAACGGTTGCCGCAAGATATGAGGAGGAGCTGAAAAAGGCAAACGCCCTTGATTTTGACGATCTGCTTCTCAAAACGGTGGAGCTTTTTGGGAGCTTTCCCGAGGTCGCAAAAAAATACAGAAAACGCTACAAATATCTCCTCGTTGACGAGTATCAGGACACAAATGCCCTTCAATACGAGCTTTTATCTTACCTTTGCCCCAAGGACGGAAATATTACCGTCGTAGGTGACGACGATCAGTCCATCTACCGCTTCAGAGGAGCCACCATTGAAAATATTTTAAGCTTTGAAAGCCGATACAGCTCTGCAAGAGTAATCAGGCTCGAGCAAAACTACCGCTCCACAAAAACTATTCTCGATGCGGCAAACGCCGTTATAAAAAACAACCGCGGAAGAAAAGGAAAAACTCTTTGGACGGGCGGCGAAAAGGGCGAGAAGATCACCTATTACAATACGGTTGACGGCATCGCCGAGGCAAAATTCATTGCCAAGACGATTGAGGACGGCAAGCGGAAATATTCCGATTACGCCGTGCTTTACCGCACCAACGCTCAAAACAGAAATATATCCGAGACCCTTACGAGATACGGAATACCGAACCGCGTAATAGGCGGTGTGAGATTCTATGACCGCAAGGAGATAAAGGACGTTATGTCCTATCTTGCGGTGGTTGCAAATCCTGCCGATAATTTGCGCTTGAAAAGAATAATCAACGAGCCCTCCCGAAAGATAGGAGCCACTTCTCTTCAGAGAATCGACGAGATAGCGACAAGCTACGGAAAAAGCTATTTTGACGTGCTTGAAAGAGCAGGGGAGTTTCCCGAGCTTTCAAGAGCGATAAACGGCATAAACGATTTCGTTTCGCTTATAAACCGCTTAAGAGAGATAAAAAGCGCATTCACGTTAACTGAACTGTTCGACGAGGTGCTCGAGCGCTCCGGCTATGAGGAGATGCTTGTGAGAGAGGCAAACGAGGAGGCGCGCGAGCGGCTTAACAATATCTATGAGTTCAAGTCGGCAATCGCCGCCTACGAAAAGGAAAACGCCGAAAACGAGCCCACTCTTGAGGGCTTTTTAGAGGAGATAAGCCTCGTTGCCGATATTGATAACCTTGACCCCGACGCCGACGCGGTAACTTTAATGACGCTTCACAGCGCAAAGGGTCTTGAATTCCCAACCGTCTTTCTTGCAGGCGTTGAGGAGGGAATTTTTCCCTCGATAGCCTCGCTGGGAGAGGACGGAGGCCTTGAGGAGGAACGCCGCCTTGCCTACGTTGGAATAACGAGAGCGAAAAAGAAGCTCTATATCACCGCGGCAAAGGAACGAACTCTTTACGGCTACAGCCAGAACAATCCGCCCTCCCGCTTTATAGATGAGATACCCGAGGAGCTTCTTGATATCAAGGAGGACTTTACCGACCTTTCACGATTCAAGCGGATTTCAAATGATTTTGAAATTAGAAGCTATAGGTCGGATAGCTATAAGGAGCCCGTGAAGCCGAAATACAGCTTCGACCTTTCCTCCGAAAAGCCCAAGGCGGCAATAAAGAAGGAAAGCTTCACGGCAGGAGATAAGGTTTCTCACCCCACCTTCGGAGAGGGAAGGGTAATTTCCGCGTCACCCATGGGTAACGATACCCTTTTGGAAATAGAATTTACAGAAGGCGTTAAAAAGCTTATGGCAAACTACGCCCGAATGAAAAAACTGTAAGGAAGTGCTTTTATGAAAAGGATCACCGTTGCAATACTTTTCGGAGGAGCCTCAAGCGAATACACCGTTTCGCTTTCCTCCGCAACCTCTGTTATAAATAATATAGACAGAGAAAAATACGAGGTAGTGCTTATAGGCATAACCAAGGAGGGCGTGTGGTATAAGTATGACGGCCCCGTTTCGGAAATTAAGCCCGATAACTGGCAAAAGCCCGAATACTGCACCCGTGCCGTTATATCCCCCTCGCGTGATGACGGCGGAATAATCGAGCTCACAGATCCCGTTAAGCTTACGAAAATCGACGTTGCATTCCCCGTATTTCACGGTAAAAACGGAGAGGACGGCACCATTCAGGGACTTTTCGAGCTTGCCGGAATAAAATACGTGGGCTGCGGCGTGCTCGCTTCCTCCGTTGGAATGGATAAGGATTTTGCACACAAGATAGTTATGGAAGCAGGCCTTGACGTTCCGAAATTTATGACCTTTTTAGAGGGAGAAGAGCTTGACGAAATGGTTTCAAAAGCCAAAACGCTCGGATTTCCCATCTACGTCAAGCCCGTAAATGCAGGCTCGTCGATAGGTATTACTAAGGCGAAAAACGAAGAAGAGCTTAAAAACGGCATAATCGAGGCGTTCAAGCATGACCGCAAGGTAACGGTTGAGGAAAATATCGACGGCTTCGAGGTCGGCTGCGCAGTTATGGGAAACAACATTCGCGACCGCTTTATAGGCGAGGTCGATGAAATTGAAATAGAGGGCGGCTTCTTTGATTTCGGCGAGAAATACAGCCTCTTCAAATCAAAGATACATATGCCCGCAAGAATATCTCCCGAAATGAATGCACGTGTTAAGAAAACGGCGCTTAAGCTTTATGAGATCCTCGACTGTCAGGGCCTTGCCCGCGTGGATATGTTCATAAGCGGCGACAGAATCGTTTTCAACGAAATAAATTCGATTCCCGGATTTACCGATAAGAGCCGTTATCCCAATATGATGAAGGGCGCGGGAGTGAGCTACAAGGAGCTTATCGACCGCCTTATAGCGTATGCCTTATCAAAATGATAAAGGGTGAAAAAAGTGTTGGAAAAATGTCGGGCCTGGGTTGAGATCGACACCGAAATATTAAAAAGCAACTACCGTAACGTATGCGACTTTATAAAGCCGTCCTCGGTTATGGCGATCGCCAAGGCAGAGGCCTACGGTCACGGTGCAGTGCCGTTTTGCAAGGCGCTTGCTGCGGAGGGCTGTGAGGCGTTTGCCGTTGCAACCGTAGCGGAGGCAATAGCTCTTCGTAAAAACGGAATTGAAGGCATTATCTTCGTGCTCGGTTGGGCAGACCCCGCCGTTGCAAAGGAGATCTGCGAAAACGATATAACAGTTTCGGCGGTCTCCTTTAACCATGCAAAAAATATGAGCGAAACGGGATATCCCGTTAAAATGCACGTTGCGATAGATACGGGCATGAAGCGCCTCGGCGAGCCCTTTGATTCAAATGAGCTTGTTGATATCTACCGCCTTCCCAATATAAAAATAACGGGAAGCTACAGCCATCTTGCCATGGCAGACAGCATGGAGGAAGAGGACCTTGAATTCACAAGGCTTCAGATAAAGCGTTTCGACGAAACGGTCGCGGCGCTTACGAAAAAGGGGATAGATGTCGGTGCGCTTCATCTGCAGGCAAGCTACGGAATAGTAAATCAGGCAGAAAAGCATTATGATTTTGTGCGTCCCGGGCTTCTCCTGTTTGGAATAAAAAGCCTTGAGGATGACGTTTGCAAAAACGATCTTTCTCTCTCGCCCGCTCTTTCGATAAGAGCAAGAGTAGCCTCGGTAAAAGAGGTGAAAAACGGAGAGACGGCGGGCTACAACCGTCATTTCACCGCACAAAGAGATTCGCTTATTGCAGATATAACGGTTGGCTATTGTGACTTTTTACCCCGAAACTACTTCAAAAACGGCGGTTATCTCCTTGCAAACGGCAAAAAAGCGCCGATAGTTGATCTGTGTATGGATCAGCTTCTTGCAGACGTCACCGACGTTGGCAAGATAAAAGAGGGCGACACTGTAACCCTTATCGGTACCGACGGAAATGAAAAAATAACCGCAGAGGAGATCGCAAAAAAATGCGGCACCATCTCAAACGAGGTCGTTTCGAGGATACACTCGCGCATGGGTGTTGTTTATAAATAATTTCCGCTTGCAAAGCGGTGAATTTTGTGCTAAAATATAAGAACGAAAGGATTTGAAATTATGAAAAAGATAATTGCAATTATTTTTGCAGTCTTGTTTTCGTTTATGCTTTTTGCGGCGTGCACCGCAGAAAACGGCAATAACTCGGATGATCCGGGAAGCACTCCCACAAGCAGCGATACCGGCATAGGCAGCTCGCAGGGCGATAACGAGGGCTCCTATATGCCCGAGTGGTAATATTGAAAGGAAAAAGAATATGAAAAAGACAGCGTTTATTTTACTTGCGCTTTTTGTTCTTGCTTTTGCACTTGCGGCGTGCAGTGAGGGGGTAATAAATTCCTCGGTGCCCGATAATTCATCGGGAAGTGAAGCAAGCTCAAACGTAAGCGGCGGAGATAATCAAAGCGGCTATAATTCCGATTGGTACGACGGCTCAAGTGAAGCATCGTCGGAAGAAGCTTCAAGTGAAGCTGCCTCCTCCGAGGCGGCATCAAGCGAAACCGAATCAACCCCCACCTCAAGTGAAGAAGCCTCAAGCGATCCCGCATCGAGTGACGTGCAGTCCTCCGATGCAACCTCGTCCGATACGGCTACGAGCAACGTAACCTCGTCGGAGGCAAGCTCCAAAATGCCCGACGTTTACTGCCCCGAATGCGGCTTTGTGCCCGAAAACCAGCTTGATGCGCCCAAGCACTGTGAAAAATGCGGCGCGGAGTATATTGATAACGGCTGGTCCTCCGGTTGGGTTTAATACCGAAAAAAACAAAGCACTCTCTTTAATCCAAAGAGAGTGCTTTTATTTTATTTTAGTGACCCGTCAATAAGCCTTTTTACAAGGGTGTAAAAATCAATTCCCGCCGCCTCTGCCTCCTTTGGAAGAAGGCTCGTTTCGGTCATTCCGGGGTTGGCGTTTGTTTCGATAAGGTAGATTTCTCCGCTGTCGGTCATTATCATATCGCTTCGCGAAACGGTGTCAAGACCGAGCGCCTTTGCCGCAAGGAGCGCGGCCTTGCGAAGAGCCGCGTCCTCGTTTGGCGTTATTTTTGCGGGACATATCTCGTCGGTAAGCCCTGCAACGTATTTGTTTTTGTAATCGTAAAATCCGCTTTTCGGCTTTATTTCAATCGGAGGAAGCGCTCCACCCAAAACCACACCAACCGAAAATTCTCTCCCAACGGCCTTTTCCTCAATAAGCGCCGTATCCTCGACCTCAAAGCAAGCCTTTAATGAGTTTTTCAGCTCGCTTTCGTTGGCGGCAAAGCTTACTCCAACGCTTGAGCCGCCCGAAAGCGGCTTTATGCAAAGGGGATAAGAAAGCCCGTAAACACGCGCCGGCTTGCCTTTTTTCAGCACCTGCCACTTCGGCGTTTTAAGACCGCACTCACAAAACAAAAGCTTTGAAAGATGCTTGTCCATTGAAACCGTTTCCGCCTTTGAGGAGTTTCCCGCTACCTTGATACCCATCGCCTCAAAAACAGCCTTTAAAACGCCGTTTTCACCCATTCCGCCGTGAAGCGCGGGGAAAACGGCGTCGGCCCGTCTTGCAAGCTCCAAAACCCCATCTCCGAGCGGTTTTTTCGGTAGGACAGGTAACTTCTCAAGCTGCTCCAATCCGTTATTTGCAAGCGATTTAAACGGCGTAAAAGGTGACACGTCGTTTGCGACGTCGATAATAGCAACGTCGTGCCCTGCGTAAAGGAGGGAAGAGGCAACTCTTTTTCCCGATAAAAACGATATCTCCCGCTCGGGCGATAAACCGCCCGTGACCACTAAAATCCTCATAAAATCTTCCTTTCGGTAAAAATGCTCTCGGTTTCATTCTATTCGGAAGAAAAAATTTTGCTAATTTTAAAATCGACGTACGGTAATTCTTGACATTTTTCGATTTTTTTTGTATTATATAATAGTAGAAAATTTCGGAGGTAATACCGATGCTTTACGTAATTGTAAATCCCACGGCGGGAAAGGGCAAAGCCTTAAAGGCAGGAAAAAAGGTCGAGGCAGAGCTTATAAAAAGAGGAATAGAATTCGAGCTTCACTACACGGAATATAAGGGCCACGCAACCGAGCTTGCGGCTTTTGCGGCTGAAAACGGCTTTGAAACGGTAATGTCTGTCGGCGGCGACGGCACCTCCTACGAAACCGTTTGCGGCTTAAAGGGTAAAAATGCCTCGCTTGCAATTATCCCCGCAGGCACGGGAAACGATTTTATCAGAGCGCTCGGACTGCCCACAGACCCCGTAAAGGCGCTTGATTGGTATCTTACCCACGAGGCAAAAAACGCCGACTGCGGCATTATTAACGGCAGAATGTTTTTAAATGCCTGCGGCACGGGCTTTGATATAACTGTGCTTGACTACGCCGAAAAGGCGAGAAAATATTTGAGCGGACCGCTTACCTATCTCTACGGCGTAATAAAAACCGTTTTCAACTTTGATCCCACGAGCGTCAAGATTGTTGCTGACGGCGTCGAGGTCTTTAACGGCGAAATTCTCGTGGTTGCCGTTTCAAACGGCTCCTATTACGGCGGCGGCATAAAAATTGCCCCCAATGCACGCCCTAACGACGGCCTTTTCGATATCACGATAGTAAGACCGATAGGCTCGAGCGCCAAGATGATGACCTATCTTCCGGGACTTGTCGGCGGAAAGGTGCTTACCTTCAAGGAAACCACCGCGTTAAAGGCTAAAAAGGTAACCGTTGAAAGCAAGGGAATGCGCTTTAACATCGACGGAGAGATAATAAAGACCGACGTTGCCGAGCTTGAGCTGATTGCCGACGGAATCAAAATTCATTATTAAAACAAAAAAACACCTCGCAAGTGCGAGGTGTTTTTTGCAGAAATCATTTAAAATCGGGAATGTCTTCACTATTGATAATTGCTCCGCTTTTAAATTCGAGAGATGAAACAACGTGAGTGGATTTTTCTTCGTTAAAAACAAAACCTATCGTTACAACGCCGTCGGTCGTTAAAAAGCTTTTTGAGTAAGGCATAGTTGCATGTGCCTTGAAGCTTTCGAGGACTTCGTCGCTGATAGACGTACCGAACTTTTCTGCTAACTTTTCCAAAGAACTGGCGCCCATAGCGTCGGAACTGTCAAGTGCGGCGAGATATTTATCGTTACCTGTAATTTTATCAATTTCACTTGCCGCGGTGCTTCCGATAACAACCGACTTGAAATCCGCATAAGAGGGCATGCCGTAAACCCAATATACTTCAGAGGCAACGTAGTTCATATCGGTATTTTTTTCGGTTGAAGCGGGGGTTGCGTCAAAGAAAAGATAAACGTAGCCGCCGCCCTCGATTTTATAAACGGTATATATTTTTCCGTTATTACTCTTAAGAAAATCATTGGGATTTATGGTAATAAGATTTCCGAATGAATGGGAAGGAGCGTTATTCATCAAAGCTTCCCTTTCGGTAAGCTTTGGTAATTGTTCAAAGGCTGTTTCAAATGATATCGTCTTTTCAAGTCCTCTTACATTGTTGTTTTTTGAAATTGCAAGCATAAGCTCTACTTTTTCTTTTTTGTTACCGAGTTCAAAGGATTCTGCAAGCTCGCGGTAGCTTTTGCTGTTAAGAGACGATAAAGCACCGCCGATTACTGCGGTAAATGCAATGGCGCAAACTACTGTAATAACTGCAAAAATTGTAATAACTGATTTCTTCTTCATAAAATAACCTTCTTTCTTTTGAATTTAAAATTATTTTGTGATTTAAGAGGGAACTGCAAAATACAAGATGTCACTGTTATAATAATCTGTTAGATCTCCTTTAATAATTCAATTTTACCACATTGATAAACTTTTGTCAATTATTTTATTTTAAAAAACAAGCAGTGTTATTATAAACGGCTATTCATTATTTATATAAATAAAAGCCTTCCTTTCGAAAGGCTTTTAATATTTTATTACGGATTGAACGAATAGTTGGGAGCCTCTTTGGTTATGTAGATATCGTGGGGGTGGCTCTCCTTAAGACCTGCGGAGGTGATTCTTACAAACTGTGCGTTCTGCTGAAGGGCCTCGATGTCCTTCGCGCCGCAGTATCCCATACCTGCCTTTAAGCCGCCGAGTAACTGATAAACGGTGTCTGCCGCCGCGCCCTTGTAGGCAACACGTCCTTCAACACCCTCGGGAACGAGCTTCTGCTTGCCGTCCTGGAAATATCTGTCCTTGCAACCCTCGGTCATTGCACCCAAGGAGCCCATGCCGCGGTAAACCTTAAACTGTCTGCCCTGATATATTTCGGTAGCACCGGTGCTTTCCTCACAGCCTGCGAGAAGAGAACCGAGCATAACAACGTCTGCGCCTGCGGCGATTGCCTTTGCAACGTCGCCGGAATATTTGATACCGCCGTCTGCGATAACGGGAACGTTATATTTAGTTGCAACCGATGCAACGTCGTAAACTGCGGTTATCTGGGGAACGCCGATACCTGCAACTACGCGGGTGGTGCAGATGGAACCGGGGCCGATACCGACCTTAACGGCGTCTGCGCCGGCATTGATAAGCGCCTCTGCTGCGGCTGCGGTTGCGATGTTTCCTGCAATAACGTCGGTAGAGGGGAATTTGGCCTTGACCTTTGCAAGAGTTTTTATAATGTTTGCAGAGTGACCGTGAGCGGAATCCAAAACCAACACGTCAACGCCTGCGTTAATAAGCGCCTCTGCTGCTTCAAGCACGTCGGGCGTTGCGCCGATAGCCGCGCCGCAAAGGAGTCTGCCTCCCTTGTCTCTTGCCGAGTTGGGGTATTTAACTGCCTTTTCAATATCCTTTATTGTGATAAGACCCTTAAGGTTGAACTTTTCGTCAACGATGGGGAGCTTTTCAATGCGATGCTTGGAAAGTATCTCCTTTGCCTGCTCCAAAGTGGTGCCGACGGGAGCGGTGATGAGGTTTTCCTTGGTCATAACCTCTTCAATACGTACGTCGAAATCGGTGAGGAATCTCATATCGCGGTTGGTGAGGATACCGATGAGCTTTTCGCCCTCGCATATCGGAACACCGGAGATCTTATATCTTGCCATCAAGGCGTTTGCGTCGTTTACGGTGTGGTCCTTTGTAAGGAAGAAGGGGTTGACGATAACGCCGTTCTCACTTCTTTTTACCTTATCGACCTCGTCGAGCTGTCTTGCAAGACCGAGATTTTTGTGAATTATGCCGATACCGCCTTCTCTTGCCATGGCAATAGCCATTTTGGATTCGGTAACGGTGTCCATCGCGGCGGACATAAGAGGAATATTAAGACGAATGCTTTTGGTAAGCCTTGTCGTTACGTCAACGTCGCGCGGGATAACGTCCGATGCGGCGGGAATGAGGAGAACGTCGTCAAAGGTAAGACCTTCTTTTAAGAATTTTGCATTGATATCAGTGTTGACCATCTTTTTATACCTCCGTTTATTTAAGCGAGTTTAATAAATTCTTTTGCAAGCTCGGTGGGGTCGCCGTTGAATATTGCACTGCCCACAACAACTACGTCACAGCCCTCATCGACGATACGCTTGATGTTATCCTTCTTAACGCCGCCGTCGATCTCGATAAGAGTGTTAAGCCCTCTTCTTTCGATCTCCCTTTTGAGGGGTGCTATCTTATCAAAGCAGCTTTCGATAAACGACTGACCGCCGAATCCCGGCTCAACCGACATGATAAGGACCATATCGAGAAGATCGAGATATGGGAAAACGGCCTCAACGGGAGTGGCGGGCTTTACCGAAACCGCCGCCTTGATGCCGTGTGATTTTATAAGCTTAACGACCTCTTCGGGGTTTTCGGTTGCCTCACAGTGAATCGTGAGATAATCGGAGCCTGCCTCGACAAACTGCTTTATGTATCTTTCCGGACGGTCTATCATAAGATGAACGTCCAGAGTCATATCGGTAATTTTGGAAAGAGCCTTGACGACGGGAATGCCTATTGAAATGTTGGGAACGAAGTGGCCGTCCATAACGTCAACGTGCAAAAAGTCAACGCCGCCTGCCTTTAATTTTTCAATTTCGCTTTGCAGATTTGCAAAATCCGCGGTGAGAATTGACGGTGCGAGAGTGTACATTTGATCAGTCCTTTGGTTAAAAGCGCGATAAATAAACATTACCGCAGTATAATATTTATTAATATAATATTTTACACCATTTTTATCTTTTTTTCAAGAACTTTTTATTTAAATATAAATCTTTTTGTAAAAAATTCTCGGCTCAAAGGTATGGAAAATAAAAAAGGCAGGCTTTAAAGCCTGCCTTTTAAAATTCAATATGTCTTATTCTTCCTCAGCGTACTGTGCTGCAAGACGGTCGATAGTGCCGTCATCAAGCATCTTCTGGAGAGAAGCGTTGATCATGTTAAGAAGCTCGGTGTTACCCTTCTTAACTGCAATACCGTACTGCTCGCCCTCGAAAGCGTTGTTGTCAACAACGATCTTAAGACCGTCGGTTTCGGCAACGTATTTGTATGCGGTGATAGAGTCGATAACAACAACGTCGCACTTGTTGTTCTTGAGCTCGAGCATTGCGTCGGGACCCTTTTTGAATGCTTCGTAGCTATAGCCCTCGCCGAGCTTGTCAACTGCCATCTGACCGGTGTAGCCCTGGATAACTGCGATTCTCTGGCCCTTCATATCCTCAGCCTTGGCGATGGTGGAATCTTCTCTTACTATCATAACCTGAGTGGCGTTGAAGTAGGGAATAGAGAAGTCAACCTCCTCGGCTCTTTCGGGGTCGATGGTCATGGCTGCGATAACAGCGTCGCACTGGCCGTTTTCAAGAGCGAGAAGAAGGGAGTCAAACTCCATGTTTACGATCTCTGCCTTGTAGCCGTTTTCGTCGCCGATCTGCTTTGCGATAGCGATGTCGATGCCGTCGAACTCACCGATAACGCCCTTGCCGCCGGGAACGAACTCGAAGGGAGCGAATTCAGCGTTGGTGCCGAATTTGAGGGTGGGTCTGTTGTCGGGTGCGGTGCAGGCTGCAAATGCGGAAACAAGAAGCATAGCAGCAACTGCGAGAAGAAGGATTCTTGCAAGTTTTTTCATGATTTTTTCTCCTTTAAAATATTTTTTTATTATAAAACTTTGCTTAAGAAAAGTTTTGTGCGCTCGTTTTTGGGATCTCCGAATACCTCGTCGGGCGTGCCCTTTTCAACAATAACGCCGCCGTCCATAAACAAGATTCGGGTGCCGACCTCTTTTGCAAAGCCCATTTCGTGAGTTACCACGACCATCGTCATACCGCTTTTCGCAAGGTTCTTCATAACCTCCAAAACCTCGCCTACCATTTCGGGGTCGAGTGCAGAGGTGGGCTCGTCGAAAAGAAGTATCTCGGGGTTCATTGCAAGCGCTCTTGCAATAGCAATACGTTGCTTCTGGCCGCCCGAAAGCTGCGCGGGATAAGCATCTGCCTTTTCGGCAAGTCCTACGACCTTTAAAAGTTCCATGGCTTTTTCTGCCGCCTGCTCCTTGGTCATGAGCTTAAGCTTGACGGGCGCAAGGGTGATGTTCTGCATAACGGTGAGATGGGGGAAAAGGTTAAAGTGCTGGAATACCATTCCCATCTTCTGACGCATTTTGTTAACGTCCACCTTCGGCTTGTTTATCTGCTCGCCGTCGATGAAGACCTCGCCCTTGTCGGGCTTTTCAAGAAGATTCAAACAGCGAAGGAAGGTGCTTTTTCCGCTTCCGGAGGGACCGATGACAACAACTACCTCACCGTCGTTTATCTGCTCGTCGATACCGCACAAAACCGCGTTATCGCCAAACTGCTTGTAAAGACCTGTAACCTGTATCATATCACGATCCTCCCTTTACCGTTGATCCGATTTCCTGAGCTTCTTTTCAATAAGCCCAAGCAAAAGTGTGAGGACCTTGATAATTACGAAGTAGATTATCGCGGTGCCGATAAGCGGCATAAAGGCCTCAAGGGTAGCGGTCTTGATAAAATCGCCCGCCTTTTGAATATCAACGAGGCCGATATAACCAACGATAGCCGTTTCTTTAAGAAGGGTGATAAACTCGTTGCAAAGCGCGGGGAAGATGTTTTTAATTGCCTGCGGGGCAACGATGCTCATCATAGTCTGTCTGGCGGAAAGACCGAGAGAGCGACCCGCCTCCGTCTGACCCTTGTCAATAGAGAGGATGCCGCCTCTTATCGTTTCCGAAACGTAGGCGCCGGAGTTTATTGCAAAGGCAATGGCGGCAATTATCCATTTCGCCCAATGAATGTTTGCAAAAACAACGAAATAGATTATCATAAGCTGGGTAACCGAGGGGGTACCTCTGATAATGTCGGTGTATATCTTGCCGAAAAGACGAAGCGGCTTGCTTTTTGAAAGATTGCAAAGGGCAATAAGGAAACCTATAATAACACCGAGGACGGCGGCAAAAAGAGTTATTTCCAGCGTTACGCCGATACCCTCGAGAAGCATAGTCCAACGGTCATTTCTGATAAAGCATTTTTCAAAGGTCTCGGCAACGTCAACGCCCCAGGCGGCAATCGATGCCCAAACGTCATTGAACCATTTGATGATCTGATCCAACTTATTACCTCCTCTTGAAATTCTGAAAATAAAATGTATAATTATGTAGTTACATATTATATATGAATTTTTTGTAAATGTCAATAAATATTTTATTTTGGCGCTATTTCAAGCTGAAATCGGTTATTTTATGCATAAATTGAATGCATATTCAGAGGTTTATGCATAAAGGAGGAGGGATGATATATGTATTCCCCAAACAAATCAAGGCATCAGCCCTGTATTTCATCCGCAACTTGTTACAGTGAGTTTTTAGTGAAATATTCGGCGTACGCCGAATGTGAAATAATTTACTTCGTAAATTGTGAAATATTGCTCCTTCGTCGCAATGTGAAATGAAATTCGCCTTTTCACATTTGCGAAGCAAATATTTCACAGCGAAGCTATTTCACATTGCGAAGCCATATTTCACTCGCCGAAGGCGAATTTCGTTGAAAAAAGCACTTGCAATTGCAAGTGCTTTTTTCTGCCTTAAAAGTGATAAAAGGTGTCTGAACACAGGTAAAAACGAACAAAAGGTGTCCAACAATTAAAGCGCAGATCAATCATTTTTATTTTGCTTCTTGTTTTTTATCTGTTTGACAAAAACGATAATGAACAAAATCACCGATATTAAGAGTAGTGGACCTGTACAAACATAAAGTGCAAATGGAATCTCTATCAATAAATTCAACAGATTTATAATATTGCCAATCAACAAACAAATGGAGGCTATAAGTTGTAAAATATTTACTTTCTTCATTTCATATCACCTCTTTAAGTGTGTATTATACCATATTTTTCAAGGGGATTCAAGTGCTTCCCGAAATCTCGCATCTCAATCACGCCGTAAGGCGTGTATTTCATCTGCAACTTGTTACAGTGAGTTTTTAGTGAAATATTCGGCTTACGCCGAATGTGAAATAATTTACTTCGTAAATTGTGAAATATTGCTCCTTTGTCGCAATGTGAAATGAAATAAATCCCTTCACGCGCCGCAGCGCATTTCACACGCAAAGCGTATTTCACGCACGGAGTGCATTTCACAAATCCCGAAAGGGATTTATTTCGTTGAAAAAAGCCAAGTCGAATTTCGACTTGGCTTTTTTCTGGGGTTATAGGACAAAATTACAACTCAATCATTCAATAACTTTCCACCAATATTTTTTGATTTCCGACTCTGTTCTCTTTGTTTTAGTAACAGTATCGATCAAACGAACGTATACTTTCATATTGTTATGCGAAACAACAAAATCCTTACAAAACCAAAAGAGATCAAACCTTACATCATACCTCAAATAAATACTGTGAATTGATTTCCAAGTTATAAAATTACACTTTTTGAAACCATAAAAAACTCTTATACCTTCATTATTGATAATGTAACTTCTCGGAACAAACAAGATAAACATTAACGCACATAAGAATGACAATCCACAGAATACACTTCCATATATATAGTTTTCCACAACAATGAATAAACAACCGAAAAGCATTCCAACAAAAGGCAAAAATAAATATAAGAGCAGTTTTGGATTGTATATTTTCTTCATATATCCACCGCCTTTCTTATATTTATTATATCATAAATCCGTTATTCTTTCAAGTGAAATATTCGGCTAAGCCGAATGTGAAATAATTTTCTTGCGAAAATTGTGAAATATCTCACTTCGTTCGATGTGAAATGAAATAAATCCCCTCACGCGCCGCAGCGCATTTCACACGCGAAGCGTATTTCACGCACGGAGTGCATTTCACAAATCCCGAAAGGGATTTATTTCGTTGAAAAAAGCCAAGTCGAATTTCGACTTGGCTTTTTTCTGGTGGAGACGGTGGGGATCGCAGTCCGCTTCGCGTACTAACGGCTCGGCTGAAAAGCCTCGCCAATTTCGTCTAAAAACGCGCACCCCGGCGCATTTTTTACGCCGAAACCCTCTCGGGTTCGATCCCAAATTATCAAAAATAAAAAACACAAAACCAAAAGGTTTTGTGTTTTTTATTGGTGGAGACGGTGGGGATCGAACCCATGACCTCTTGAATGCCATTCAAGCGCTCTCCCAGCTGAGCTACGCCCCCGAATTTAAGAACATTATAATTATATACCGATTTTTTGTTTTGTCAAGGGTTTTGCGGCAAAAAAATACGAAATCCAAGGCATTTTTGCAAAGAAAAACGGTTGGCGGCAGGCGCCAACCGTTTTTCGCTCTTATTAAAAGTTTTCCACGCCGGTTATTTCGCCGTTTTTGTAGTGGGTTATTTTCTTGATCGAGTTAACGAGATAGCCTTCGCCGAGATATTCGTTTTCATATTCGGTAACGGTCTTTATCTCGCCATTTTCGTAAAGGCTTTCAGATTTTTTGCCTTCGCAGTCATACATGCCGTTATCCTTGAAAAATATCTCGTATTCAACGACTCTTTCGATATCTCCGTTTTCTTCGTATTTGATATACTTTGTGGTGTAATGATAAAGGCTCGGGTCGGCGCCGCTAAACGATTCGCTTTCCACTGTGCCGCTTTGGTAATAGCTGCAGCTGTAGAAGCACACACCGTCCTTTTCCTTGAATAATGAATTCAGCGTTCCGTCAAGTGTGTATGTCTTAAACATAACGTCGCAATCGTCAAGATCGTAGCTGATATAAGAATAAACCTCGTCAAGAAGATAATATCCGTATATCGGTCTGCCCTGCGAATCGAATCTCTCTTCAAATTCAATAACGCCCTCGGCAGTTTTCGAAACGACTCTTAAAAGGTTGCCGTCGGAATCGTATTCCGAAGCCGACTCACCCAAAACGGTGCCGTCGAGAGAATAGCTCGTAGAAACGGTCTCCAAATAATCGTTTTTAACCGCATTGAATAGGAATTCGCCTATACGATAAAAATCGTCGTTGCCGCCCGTTATCGCGGTAAATTTAATGCAAACGCCGTCCTCGTCGTAATCACGGTAGGTAAATATGCCGTTTGCATCGGTTTCTTCCTCACGGTACTTTTTGCCGTTTTTATAAAGCTCGGTGCCGACGTATCCGTCGTTTGCTCTGTAAATCACCTTTGCAAGCAGACCGTTTTCGCGTATATACTCCTCCGAGTTCATAAAAGAGCCGTCGTCGTAATTCCACACAAGCTTTTTAAGCTCGCCGTCGTCGTAGTATTCAAATATTCCTACCACGATACCGCTTTCATTGTAGCGCGTTTTTGAAAGAAGAATACCGCTCTCGCTGTATTCGCTTTCAATCTCGAGCCTGCCCTCGGTATCGTACTGCAAAAGCGAGCGCATCGTCATTTTGCCTGTTTGCTCATCTAAATCACCCGAGATGACGAGCGCGGCAACGCTTCCCTCATATATATTATAGCTTTTGCCGTTAAGAAGCTGCGAATACATCTTGTATTCTTCCTCATCGACCTTGCCGTCCTCGTAGGCTGTTTTCAAGTCCTCCTTGGCGTGCTTCAAAAATTCGTCCTTTTCGGGGCCCTCAACAACGAGAGACAAATAGCTTTTTTTACACTCCATAGTATAGCGCCCATTCTCAACGGTGCAGCTGCCCACTATCTCGTTTACGGTAGAAAGCTTCACGTCAAAAACGGGAGGCTCCTCCTCCGAGTCCTCGCCGTATGAGAGCTCACCGAACTCAATGTCGACGGTGTTTGAAAGATAGCTTAAGGAGCAGTCGCCGTTGTCGGCAATGACGAGCATAGACTCCTTGCCGCTGACGCTTCCGGTGTATTCCGTGCCTTCAACGTGCGAAAAACCGCCGCCTGCGCCGCCCAAGAGGGCGTCACAGCCGCAAAAGAGGATAGCTGCCGTTAAGACGGCAGCCAGTGAAATGACCTTTAAAACTCTCTTCATCTTATTTGTCCTCCAGCTGCGAGGTGCAGTTGGGGCATCTGGTTGCACCGATAGCAATATCGGTAAGGCAGTAAGGGCATTTCTTGGTGGTGGGAGCGGGAGCGGGTGCTTCTTCAACAAGACCCTTCTTGCGCTTTTCCTCAAGAGCTATCTTCTCTATCTTCGTTCTGAAGGAGGAAACTATCTTCATGGCAAGGAAGATGCAGATAGCAACGAGAAGGAAATCAAGCACGTACTGCAAGAACTGACCGTAATTTACCGAAACCGCCTTGGTAACTACTGCGCCTGCCTCGTCAAGCACCTCGGGGACGAGTATCCACTTGCGGTCAACGAGAGAAACGTTGCCGGTGGCAAGGCTGATAAGAGGCATAATAATGTCGTTAACGAGAGAAGAGGTTATCTTCGAAAATGCCGTTGCAATAACGACACCGACAGCCATATCAACAACATTGCCCTTGTTGATAAACTTTTTGAACTCGGCGATAATGCCCGTTTTCTTCTTAAGTGCTTTTCTTTCTTCCTTTGTAAGCTTAATCTTTTTCATCGAGATACCCCTGCAGAATGACAGCCGCGCTCGCGGCGTCAATCACCTTTCTGTTTTTTTTGCCGAATACGTTTCCTTCGTGAAGAAGGGAAGAAGCGACCACAGTTGAAAGACGCTCGTCGCGCAATACGACGGGAATTCCCGTGATCTCCTCTAAAAGAAGACCGAATTTTTTGCTTTTTTCGCTTCGAAAGCCCTCGGAATTGTTCATATTCTTCGGGTTGCCGAGAACGATAAGCTCTGCTCCGCGCTCCAGGGCAAGCTCCTTGATTTTGAGTGCAAGCTTTTCCGGGTTTGTTTCCTTTACGGTGCAAACGGGCGATGCAAGAATTTCACTTTTGTCGCAAGCGGCGATGCCTGTGCGGATATCGCCGTAATCCACTCCTAAAACTACCATAAAACGTATCCTTTGTTTTTATAAATATTTTACACCTAAAATGACGGATTTGCAAGCATAAGATAAAAAAATGTGGAAAAATAGGAAAAATAACCGAAAAAGAATTGATATAAAGGTTGACAAAAGGCAATTTATTTGTTAAAATTATAAAGCACTTCAAGAAGTGCCTTATACGGAGGGATATCGAAGCGGTCATAACGAGGCGGTCTTGAAAACCGTTTGGGTGAAAGCCCACAAGGGTTCGAATCCCTTTCCCTCCGCCATTTTCAACTTAAACACGGAGAAGTACTCAAGTGGTTAAGAGGCTCCCCTGCTAAGGGAGTAGATCGGGTAACCGGTGCATGGGTTCAAATCCCATCTTCTCCGCCAACAAAAAAGCCTAATTTGTCTACTGACAAATTAGGCTTTTTTGAACTAAGTGTTCCGCGAGCGGAACGTGAAGTATGCTTCGCAAGTGAAGCGAGGCTACGCCTCGTGAAGTGCGCTTCGCGCGATAAGATGCGGAACACTTAACTTCACTGCTCCGAAGGAGCAACTTCACTATGCCGTAAGGCGTAACTTCACTGCGGCTTGCCGCAACTTCACCATTGAAATATTTGTAATTATATGGTATAATACACTTATCAAACGAAAGGAGCCTCCACTATGAAATTTTCAGAACTCGATACCGCCGTACAAGAAAGCATAATTGATTTACTGAACAATCATATTGCGTCAACTGCTGATATTTTGAAGCAAGATCGCTGCTTAATTCCTATGCTTATGATTCCTGATACAAATCAACTTGTCAGCCTGCAATCAAGAGATGGCTCTGTTGATGTTGATAAGGCATATGCTACTGTCGTTGGGAAACTGAAAAATGAAGCCTTTACATATGCTTTGTTTTCTTATAGCACACGAATTGGTTTGGCGACGGGCGGCGAAACGGATGCTTTGAAAACATATATTTTCACGAAAGAGGGGTTGGAAGTATCTTTTTATACCCCTTTTACGGTCAAGGGACTTTTCAAAAAAGTTATCAACGTTGAAAAGTCGATTTTGGCGGAAATTAAAGAAAATATTTTTGGTTGATTTTTGTATCAAAATTACAGTTATTAGCCAAACATAAACCGCAATTCCGATACAAAGGGATTGCGGTTTTTGTTTTATTGTTGTATAATGTATGCAATACTACTGCAAAACAACGGAGGAACTATGAAGATTGAATGGATGTTTGATTTGCCTACGGACAAAAAAAGTCAAGATTATCACTATGAATCCCCCATCTTGATCAAGGATAACAACCTGTATTTTATAAGTTGCCATCCTGAAGCCGTTTTACATGTTATAGACACGGAAACGGGAATAGAAAAGTTCAAGATCGAATGCGTAGGACGGTCGGTTATTTCTTCAAAGTGCTTTTTGGCGGAGTATCAAGATAAGATCATTATTTATACGGGGGAGCTTTGGTTCTGTGAAAACGAAAGGCTTTCAAAATTTGATCAAGTTCAGATTGACGATAATATAAACTCGTATATTTTAAAAGATAATTATTTTATTTTCGCAGACAGATCATCCTTATGGTGTTTGAATTTGGATTTGCAAAATCTTGAATGGAAACATCATATTTCAAATACAAAACCTTATCAAGCCGGGGATATTTGCTTATTTCAAAATGCGGTCGCATGCTACGGAAACGATCAGCTGCTGATTATTGATATTGTCAGTGGAGTGATAAAAGATCAAATAAAAATATCCCGCATAGATAAACTGTTTATGCCTATCAGATTGGATGAGAGGACTTTGTTGATTGGATTCACAAACTGGTCAAATGCGGGAATTTTAAAATATGATACAACAGATAAAAAAGTTCTTTGGAAAAGCAAACGTTCATTTGAAGGTCCGCTTCTGAGATGTAAAATATATCGTCAAGATAGTCTTGTGTATTGGGTAAAAAACGATACAGAACTGGTTTGCTTAGATATAGATACTGGCAAAGAAACGTATTGTGTCAAGACCACTCCTTGGATCTATACAGATCCTTTGTTTATAAAACGTTGTTTGATGTATGGCACAGCAGGCAGAGACGGTTATTTAGTCAATCTTGATGCACAAAGCGGGAAAGAAAAATGGTCGATTTTCTTAAAGAACGGTTGCGCTTATTTTGACTTTTGCGGTGAAACGGTTATTTTGGGTGATTTTGAAAAGATGATTTATCAAGTTGATATTGCATGCGGAAATGTATTACAAAAGCTCCCGGTGGATGGTGAGGTCGTGGGAAAAATCAAGGTTTACCAAAATAATATATATACAGTTATTTGGGGAAATGAAAATACCCCCGTTCGATTCATCAAAGTCAAAATATAATATATAGTTTTGGAATGCTTAAATTTTGTATCAAAATTTGGGTTATTAGCCAGAAAAAAGCACACATTTGTCTACCGGACAAATGTGTGCTTTTTTGGACTAAGTGGTCCGCGGGCGGAACGTGGAGTATG
>JAZQKU010000026.1:0-17319 GCA_045542315.1 Eubacteriales bacterium
TGTGTCCAAAGAAGCTCTTTCCGAAGAAGATGCCGCACATTTTATTAAAACAAATTTGCTTATAAAGTCAGAGGCAGGCTTTAGCTTAAACTTCCCGCACTTTACCGCAGGGCAGTTTGTGAAATTTGTTTCACTGTTTGAGATGACTGATGAAAAGCTCAATGATCTCCTTGCGGAGTGGATCGTAACTGTGCGCAATAATTTTGAAAACTTCGTTCCGAAACACCTGCACGATCAGATCAATCAGTGGGTTAGCTGTTATCTTCATCAGATCATTGGATATGTTATGGATGAGCTGATTTACCGTGGTATCCTGCGTAAGCCCGACAATGAAAAGCCTTTGACAGATGGCGTGTTCTACGTCGAAGGCAATTATATCAATCCGTAAACAGCACAACCGCCGAGAGCGACTAAACGGTTTCTCTCGGCGGTAGTTTTACTTAATTACGTTTTCGGATTCTTCTATAACCAATACCATCGGTATGGCTTTTTGTTTACTAACAAGAACAAAATCTCCATCGGATATTGATTTTTTTACAATAGACATTGGGAAAGCATAGAACACATATTTTCTGAATTCAGCTATTCGTCCCTCAAGATGCTCGGGAATATACAATTTTAACTGTGGAAAAAGTTCTCTTAAAGGCGACTCAATGAGAGAGCCTAATTTCACCATATAGGATGCACTGATCTTATACAATTCCGAGAATTCATTTTTGCTAAGTACCGGAATTGCTACTTGAGGTTCATCGTTTCCATAACGCAACACGCCGCAAGAAGCAAGATGTGGAATGTCCTCCAAATATCTCAAGTTAAATCCCGTATATTCAAACGGAATACCTTTATGAAGGATGTATAACATCTTACACAGATTATCGTCGTGTATTTCCACGGGTCCGTGTTCGTATTTGTTCAAATCGGGTTGGGTATCGTAAACATGAAGCATTACCGATTTACTGCTGAAGCAATTATCCCAATTTGCAAGCCTTTCGCCACCATAAGCATACTTTGAAAATGGATCATTTTCCCACTTGAAATCCATTCCATATCGTGTGCCTTGCGCGATCCATCTGCCACCATCCGGTCTTTCGGGATAAATTTCGTTCGTGTCAACGATTCTTCTGATGGCGTGATATTGTCCTCTTGCAAGAACATCGATCATAGCGTAATATTTAAGATCAATTTGCTCGCCAACAGACAATCGTTCAAACCAGCTTAAAGAACTGATATCCGAAAACAACTCAGCAATTAAATTCCATACCACTTCATACTGCTGATTTGCGAAATCAAGTTGAACATCAAGTTTGGACGATCTTTCGGCAGGCGTGGAAATCAAAAAATCGGTAACGACCTTGTTTCCGTTTCGTACCATTAACTCGCACTTAACAAGATCCTCGATTGCATTTTCAACGTAAGGCGTTGGAATTCCAAGAGCTTTTGCAATTTCCACAGAGGTTACAGGTTTCTCATACGCAATGATCAATATGTTTTGTTTCATCAGATCGTTGCTTACAAGCGACCACGGTTCTTCATTAAATCCAGGATTACCGGAGCATCCCACCTCAAGTCGTTCGGGGACATAACTTTGCTTTTCGTACTGTTCCATTGAATCAAATCCTTTCCGCATCTGATCTCTGCCCGAAGATAGCCGCGACAGTACGGTTCCTTTCGGAACGCCCAACTCGTCGGCTATATCTTGAACTTTCTTTCTATCAAGATAATGCTTTACGATCACTTCTCTTTGTAACTTCGCTAAATATGCCACTTCTCGTCTGACCTGCTCGGTAGTAGGTCTATCAATATCATTTTCGTCATTGTATTCCTCGACATCCGGGATTACATCGACACTAACAAGCGGCAATTTGTATTTTTTTCGCAGCGCCTCGTTCCATTTATTTGAAAGAACAGAAGTAAGCCAATATTTCATATTAGAAATACTCCCGCCTCGGTTTGTATACTGAAACGCGGCGAGAAGTGTTTCTTGCGTTAGATCTTCGGCATCGTTCACATCACCGCACTTCTTAAGGGCAAGAGCAAACAGATACTCTACATATTTTGTAATTTCATTTTCCATTTTGAGACCTCTTTGAAAGCTTTCACCCATAAGTCGTAATAATTGAATTTGATTCGGTTGATTACCAAAGTTTTTTATAATTATATCATAAATTTGTGAATTAGTCTACTTGTCAAGTATATAAATCACTTTTGTGACCACAAATGCAGTGCTTGTCAGGAAAAGAAGACGAACTTTCGGAGCGTACAAAACAAGCCTTCCCCACAGTGGGGGAAGGTGGCAACCGAAGGCTGACGGATGAGGTGTCATAAGTTCAAATCAACTCCTCATCCACCGCTATTGCGGTCCCCCTTCTCCCACAGGAGAAGGCTATTTTATCTCCCGACAGTACACCTATAAGGTGTAACACACTATACCTTGCCTGCAAGACGTGTGAAAAGGAGTACGAACAATCGTCCGTACTCCTTTTGTTTTTCGGCAGGCAAACCTGCTTTATGGTAGGTGCCCCCTTAGGCTACTCTTTTATATTGGGTTTTTCAGTTTTTCGGAATATAAATTCTGATTCCGCCCTCATTCATATAGCTTAAATTCAGCTCGTCGGAATAGTGCGAAATGTTAAATGTAACGAATTTGTTGTTGTTCCAAAACGCCTCGTCGACTATAATTATCTTCTCTGCGGAAAGATGGCAGTCGTAGCGAGCCGCGTTTTGATCGGGATCGAGGGTATCGGTATCCTTAAACTTAACAGGCATAACGCTGTAAAGATCGTCAACGACGATTATACTGCCCACGGGAAGCGTTTCGGGAGTATAAAGCTGGGTGCAATAATAGAAATTAGAGGTTGAGGGAGTAGATTTATCTCTCTTATAGTTATACCATTTTCCTTTCATCCACTCGATCTCAGCCGTTTTATAAGCCGAGAAATCCTTGCCGATGGCGTTTATAATAACGGAATCCCTCGTAAAATCAAGACCGTCGCTCTCGGTGTACTGCGAATTCGTTACCTCAAACGGCTTGTTAAGCGCGTTTTTAACACACTCTTTTATAACGTGAAGACGTGCCTTTACCTCAGGCTGATCATCGGGAGTCCACTGCATATTGTCGGTGTTATAGCCGGTAATTACGCCGAGCCAAGCAAGTCCTACCGAATAGGAGGCGATGCCAAGCTCAAGATGCGAACCGTCACGGTTTAAGGTGTTGCCGATATAGGAGCTTCGTAAGTCCTGGATTACCGTGCCTGAGGGAATAACTGCGGCAATGTCCCCTATAGGAACAATAATATTCTTTACGTTATTAAAGACGTTTGTCATAAACGACATTTGCGAGCCGCCGTATTCGGCACCTACGGTTTGATAGCACCACGTCATATTCCAGCAGATCTTGACGTCGGGATTTGTTGCAAGCTCCTTGAATTTGTCAAGAAGAGGCTGTGCGTTTGAAAAGCTGTTGGAATCGTAGGTCTTTGCGCTCGCCTGAGAGGTAACGATAATATCCCAATCCTGTGAAGCAATTGCCTCGTTTGAACTTACGTTGGCACGCCAACTGTAATCGCCGCTGTCGTTATAGTAGTAGCGGTAGCCCTTGGTGCCTTTGGTAATATAATCGTAGTGAGTATCAATGTCGCAGCCGCCTCTGTAAAGATGACCGACGATTATCTCATCGTATCTTCCCGTAGCCTTTAAAAGACTCCAAAGGTACTTAACGCTGTCGTCTCCGTAGCTGTTTGAGATGGAAAGAATTTTTATCGATCTTGCAGACATAAAACGTCACTCACTTTAATTGATTTTTTATAATAATAACACATAGAAAATTAAATGTCAATAGATATAAATATAGAGTATGTTATAAAAAACGCAAAAATCGAAGCTAAAGCTTTAACGGCAAGATATTTTTTAAACGAAAGCCGTTTATCGTTTACGGCAGCAACAGTTTGTAAAAATACGGAAAAGCCCGAAAAGGCAAGCACCGCGGCGGCGGAAGCCTTGTAAAATGCAGAAGTCCCGCCGATCATTCTTATCCCTGCCGTTATCTCGAAAAAACCGTAAAACAGAGGAGAGAGTGGCGCAGGAAGGAGGTAAAACACCCCTGTCGATTCCAAAACGGATAGAATGACCGCAAAGAAAACAATAAAAGCAGAGATAAATGCCATTGTTACCGCGGCTTTTTTTACTGCGTCGGTAAAGAGCGAAATTCCGCGGGTATTGGGGTGGAAATAGGCGGATTTTTTTGGAATTTCGTCGATTTTTTCAAAAAAACCGAAAAAAATTCCCGAAATCAGTGATGAAGCAATAACCGCAAAATATAAAATAAAACCCGTCGTCAGTGAGTTAAAAACACCGACACCCACCGCCGAAATAACGAATGCGGGACCGGGGAGGTTGCATACCCCCATAAGTCGCTCTGCCGAAGATTTTGAAATCCGATTCCTTTTGTAAAGTGAGGCGGCAGATATGGCGCCTGACGGAAAGCCGGAAATAAGACCGACTGCGAGTGCCTCTGCGGCCGCGGGAGGAAGCTTAAAAAGCTTTAAAATTTTATTGAACCTCACTTCCGCACCGTTTAAACAACCGCTTTCGATAATAAGATTTGATATTACCAAAAACGGAAAGATTGACGGGATAAACGTAGTAATAAGCGAGATAATGGAGTTATATGCCGCTTCTACTGTGTTTTTTGAAAAAATGATGATAAAGAACGCCAAAATTAAAATAAATACAATAAAACAATACGATTTCCGTTTATTTTTCATTGTGCGGTTCCTTTCGAAATCTTTTTTGAAATATATGCAAAAGGTCATTATTTTATCAGCACCGAAATATAAATTTATCGGTGATGACAGTGAAAAAGGATAAATACGACAAAAATATTTTAACCCGCCTGTTTGAGGTCAGAGAGGACGCGGCTGATATTTCCGTGCCTCGAATAATCATAACCGGAAACAGCGAGGCGATAGTTTCGGGGTCAAGCGGCATTATCGAATACACTTTAAACCGCATTACGCTTAATACGGCAAGATTTTCAGTTTGCGTAAAAGGGCGCGATCTTTCCGTTTCAAGTCACAACGCTGAAGAAACGGTGGTAAAAGGGTTTATCGAAAGTGTGGGAGTATTATGAGACCGTACCGCTATTTTTCGCTTTTAAAGGGGTACCTGTCCGTCACGGCGGAGGGACGCACCGAGAGGGTGCTTAACGCTGCGGCGAATAAGGGTATTCCCATTTGGGACGTTACCAAAACGGGTGCCGATACCGTTACCTTCAAAACAACCTCGCGAGGATATAAGAAACTTTCCGAAATGTCACTCCCCGTAAAGATAACCGATTGCGTGAGTCGCGGTCTGCCGTTTTTTATCAGAAAATACAGAAAAAGAGCGGGTTTTTTCGCGGGAATTATATTTCTGATTGCATTTTTTTACTTCTGCTCTGCATTTATCTGGGATATAAACGTCTATGGAAACGAAAGCATTTCAAATGCCGAAATATTTTCGGCACTCGAAAAGGAAAACGTAAAGATCGGAAATCTTCTTTCGTCGGTAAACAAACCGTATGCCGAGCTTGCGGTTTTGGTGGAATATCCGAGCATAAAGTGGATTCAGATAGAAACGGTAGGTACAACTGTAAACGTTTATTTAAAGGAAACCGATATTCCGCCCGAGGTGCCGCCCGCAAAGGAGGAGCCTACCGACGTCGTTGCCGCAAAGGACGGGGTTATAATCTTAAACGCGCCTTATAACGGTGTTATTGAAGCTGAAAACGGCCAAAGCGTGAAAAAAGGCGACCTTCTCATCGCAGGCAGATACCTTACGAAAATGAACAACGAGAGGATAGTTCACGCCTCGGGCAAGGTGATTGCAAAAACGGTAAACGTGATAGAGGTAAGGGTACCTCTTTCGGAGGAGATAAGCGAAAAGACGGGGAAGGAGCAAAGAAAAAACAGCTTGAGATTATTTTCTTTTGAAATAAAGCTTTATAAGGATAACGGGGTTCCCTTTGAAAAATATATTTCAAAGGAGGAAAAGGTGCAGGCCGAAATTTTCGGAATCAAGCTGCCGATCTTTCTGATTTCACGCGTATTTTACGAAATCGCACCCGTAAAAATCGAGCTATCCGAAGAAACCGCAATTTTAAAGGCGGAAAATATCGCAAATAAATTGCAATTTGAGCAATTTCGAGGTATAATAGTAAATGATATCGAAAGGGAATACAGAATTGAAAACGAAACGGTGATATACGAATGCTATCTTTATTGCACCGAGGACATTGCAAAGCTCGTTCCCGTCGATATGAACAGAGAATTAAAGGAACACGAAAGCTGGGAGTAAAATGATATATTTCGGATTTTCCGACCAAACGGCAGACAAGGCAGGCAAAGAGCTTAAAAAGGCAATAAAGAAGGCGGCGGAGGTCGCTTTAAAGCTTGAAAACGAAAGGCGAAAGGCAGAGCTTTCGGTAACTCTTTGCAACGATGAATATATAAAAGAGCTTAACCGCGATTACCGCGGTAAGGATAAAGCTACCGACGTACTTTCCTTTCCGGCGTCTGACGATTTGAGCGAGATAAACCCCGATAACGGCGCCCTCGTTTTGGGTGACATCGTAATTTCGATCGATACCGCGGCGCGTCAGGCAACGGAATACGGAAACACCCTCGAAAGAGAGGTAAGCTTCCTCACCGTTCACGGTATGCTTCATCTTCTCGGCTTTGACCACGAAATATCCGAGGACGAGGAAAAGATAATGTTTTCGGAGCAGAAAAAAATAATTAAGGAATTATACGGAGAATAAAATTATGTTTAAAAGCGGAACCGTTGCCGTAACGGGCAGAGCAAACGCAGGAAAATCAACCCTGATAAACGCGCTTATAGGTGAGAAGGTGTCGATAGTTTCACCAAAGCCCCAGACCACACGCACCGCCGTAAGAGGAATTTATAACGACGAGGGCTGTCAGATAGTGTTTACCGACGTGCCCGGACTCCACAATGCCAAAACGGGTCTCGGAAGAGAAATGACGAGAGCAATTAACAGCGAAGCCTTTTCGGCAGACTGCGTGCTTTTTCTTCTTGAAGCAAACAGCCGCGGGCTTTTGGAATCGGAGAAGAAGCTTCTTGCATCGCTTAACCGTGAGGAGATACCTGTTATTCTCGTAATAACAAAGATAGACCTTTTTGAAAAGAAAAAGATGCTTCCGGTAATTGCCGATGCTACGGCACAGTTTAAATTTGAAACGGTCATTCCCGTTTCTTCAAGGAAAAAGGACGGTCTTAAGCTTCTTGTTAATGAAATCTGCAATTTTATTCCCGAGGGAGAGGCAATCTACCCCGAGGACGAATATACCGACCTCACTATGAAGGAAATGCTTTCTGAAACTATAAGAGAAAAGGCGCTTTTGCTTCTCGGCGACGAGGTCCCCCACGGAATCGCTGTTGAAATAACCGAATTCAAGGAGGAGCTTGACCTTATAAGAGCCACCGCCGAGATATTCTGCGAGAGAAAAAGCCACAAGGGAATAATTATCGGAAAAGGCGGCGCAATGCTCAAAAAGATTGCCGAAAGCGCAAGGCTTGACGCCGAAAAAGCGTTTGGAGCAAGGATTTATCTCGAATGCTGGGTCAAGGTCAGAGAGGATTGGAGAAACTCAGAAAGCTCCCTTTCGGAATTCGGTTTTCGAAAAAAGAGCGAATAAAAATAAAACACCGAAGCCAAAATAGCCTCAGAGGTGTTTTATGTGAAGAAAAGTAAAAAAATGCTGTGGTCAAGCTTTGAAAAAAGCGGAAAAATAAAGGATTATCTTGCCTATTTAGAGGCGGATCCCGATTTTTACGAGCTTGAAGCGGCAAACGAATACGGTGAAATTTATGGAAACGAAGATAGTGAAGGGAATAGTCCTTCGGGAGGCGGAATACCGCGAGAGTGATAAAATACTTACGGTGCTCACCGAAAGCGGAAAGATAACGGTGACGGCGCGCGGTGTCAAAAAGCCCACGGGCAAAAATCTTTCGCTTTCCTCGCTTTTTGTCTATTCCGAGATGACCTTAAACGTTCAGAATGGAAAATATTACCTTGCGGGCGGAAGCCTTATAGAGAGCTTTTATCCGCTTCGCGAGGACCTTGAACGGCTTTCGCTCGCCACAGCCTTTGCCGAAATTTCCTCTTACCTTTCGGAAAACGGCGAGGACGCGGCTTTTATGCAAAAGCTTTTGTTAAACTGCCTTTATTTCCTTTGCAAGAAAGAGATAAATATCGACCTTATAAAAAGCGTTTTCGAGGCAAAATGTGCCGAATATTCGGGATTTTTCCCCGAATTCGAGGGCTGCGATTTCTGCGGAGAGATAACCGAAACGATGTATTTCGAGCCGGAGGCATGTGAGCTTTGCTGCCGTCGCTGCGCGGAGGATACCAACGCCTTTTTCAAGGTCAATATGAACGTGCTTGCTGCGCTCCGCTATATAGGGGCAAACGGGCTTTTGAAGGCTCTTAAATTTACTATGAACGATACCGATATGCGCGCTCTTTCCACCGTAACGGAGAGCATTTTGTGCGCCCAGCTCGGCAGGCGCTTTGAAAGCCTTGATTATTTTAAAAAACTGAGAATTTAAAATCCGAAAGGAAAAAATATGAGCGACATAAAACTTACGTCAAACACGGCACGTTCGCTTGAATATCAAAAAATACTTGAGATACTCACTACATACGCCGTATCGGATATGGCAAAGGATATCTGCATGCGTTTGCTCCCCTCCGACAAGATAGAGGACGTTTACAAATGGCAGTATGAAACCGATGCCGCCCGCGTTATGACAGCAAAAAGAAAAAGCCCCGGATTTTCGGGCGTTTATTATATGACCGATATCGTCTCACGTGCAAACGTGGGCTCGATGCTTTTACCCGAGGAGCTTCTTCGCGTCTCGGCGCTTCTTCGCAATGCGAGATTTGTAAACGAATACTATGAAAACGTAAAGGGAAGCGTTATAGATTATATCTTCGACGAGATAATCCCAAACGTCTATCTCGAAGAAAAGATAGACGGAGCAATAATCTCTGCCGACAAAATTGCCGATAACGCCTCGGGCGAGCTTTTTGCAATAAGACGAAAAATATCGGCAGAGGAGCTTAAAATAAGAGAGAGCTTAAATAACCTTATCCGCTCAAAAAGCTTTTCACAGTATCTTCAGGAGCCTATAATAACGGTTAAGAACGGACGCTACGCAGTTCCCGTAAAGAGTGAGCACCGCCGCGAAATAGCAGGTATGGTGCTTGAAAGCTCGGCAAGCGGCTCCACCGTTTTCGTTGAGCCTGCAAGCGTAATCGAGGCCAACAACAATATAAAGGTGCTTTTAGGCAAGGAAAAGGCTGAGATCGAGAGAATTCTTTACGCCCTTTCGGCAGAGGTCTCAAGCTTCGGCGACGCTATAGACAAAACCTCCAAGGCTCTTGCAAGGCTCGACTTTATATTTGCAAAAGCGGCTTACGCCGACAGTATAAACGCCGTAATGCCTGTTTTGAAGACAGAGGTCGGCTTCAATTTCAAAAAGGCGCGCCACCCGCTTATTCCCAACGACAGAGTAGTTCCCACCGATATTGCGATAGGCAAAGATTGCAAAATGCTCGTTATCACCGGCCCTAACACGGGCGGAAAGACCGTTTCGATGAAAACGGCGGGACTTCTCTGTTTAATGCTCCAGTCGGGACTTCATATTCCCGCAGCGGAGGGAAGCTTTGCAAGCGTTTTCAGTAACGTTTACACCGATATCGGCGACGAGCAGTCTATCGAGCAGTCGCTTTCGACCTTCTCTGCGCATATGACGAATATCGTAAAGATACTTGATGCCGCCGATGAAAACAGCCTTTTGTTTTTCGACGAGCTCGGCGCCGGAACCGACCCCGTTGAGGGTGCGGCTCTCGCCGTTTCGATACTTAAATATCTGCTTGACAGAAATATAATAACTGCGGCATCTACTCACTATCCCGAGCTGAAGCTGTTTGCGCTTGAAACCAAGGGCGTTCAGAACGCATCGCTTGAATTCGACGTTGAAACGCTTCGTCCCACCTACCGCCTGATAACGGGAATGCCCGGACGCTCAAACGCCTTTGCAATAGCTTCAAGACTCGGAATAAGAGAGGATATAATCGAAAATTCCAAAAAGGAGCTTTCCGAATCGAGCGTCAAGCTTGAGAGTATAATCTCAAAGCTCGACGAAAAAAGAAAAAAGCTCGAAACCGAGCTTTTGGAGGCGGAAAGGGCAAATATTGAGGCACAGAAAATAAAAAAGCAATGCGAAACACTCCGCGCCGATATTGAGCAAAACGCCGATAAGGAAATGAAAAAAGCGCTTGAAAAGGCAAGAAAGGTAGCCGACGACGTAAAATATATGTCGGATAAGCTTATAGACGAGCTTATTGAAATAAAGAAGCAAAAGGATAAGGAGGAGTTTGCCTCACGCCTTGAAAAGGCGAGAATGTCGCTAAAGGGCAAGCTCGACGAAATAGATAACGTCGCCACCCCCGATAAGGAGGAGATAGACGACGGATACGTCCTTACCCGCCCCTTAAAGGTCGGCGACACTGTAAAAATAAAAGGCCTCGACGGTATCTTTACCGTAAAAGGCCTTAAGGATTCAAAGGGACTCGTTACAGTGCTTTCGGGCAATATCCTCACAAAGGTTGCCGAAAGCCGCTTAAGACTTACCGAGCAGCCCAAAAAGGAAAAGCCGAAAGCAATGTCGGCATCGATAAAGCGCGACTCGGGACAGGGCAGAGCCGAAATAGATATAAGAGGAATGACTGTGCTTGAGGCCGAAGCCGAGGTTGACAGATTTATCGACAGAGCCCTCTCGGGCAACTTGAACGTGGTTGCAATTATTCACGGTAAGGGCACGGGAGCACTTCGTAAGGGCGTTCACGAGATGCTTCGCTCAAACCCCTTGGTCCGCACCTTCCGACTCGGCACCTTCGGCGAGGGCGAGGACGGCGTCACTCTCGTAGAGCTGAAATAAGTCAATACCGTCAAAAATTTTTCTGAAGGCTTCCGGAAAGGGAGCCTTCAATTTTATTTTTTCTCCGTTTAAAAGAGAAAATTCAAGGTAGCCCATAAATAAAAGCTGATAGGGAAAGTCAATCGAGGCGCTTCCGTAAACGGCGTCGCCCACGAGAGGAAAGCCAAAATGGGCGGTGTGAAGCCTTATCTGGTGAGTTCTTCCCGTTTCAAGATAAAAGCAGACGAGTGAATAACCGTTTTTAAATAAAAGCCGTCTGTAGCGGGTGACGGCGCGCTTACCGCTTTCCGAGATTACTCTTTTGATATCTCCGTTATCAAGGATAGGCGCGTCGATAACACCGTATTCGAGAGCAAGCCCTTTGCAAATTCCGAAATAGAGTTTTTTCATTTTATTCTTTACAGAAACGGCGTAGGAGTTTTTTGCAACGAGGATTATCCCCTCGGTATCCTTGTCAAGTCTGTAAAGAGGACGGTAAACACCGCCCGAAAACTCATCGCCCAAGGTGCCGCCGAAGCGGTGACCCTTGGAGGAATGGGTGGGCATATCTGCAGGCTTATAGACGGCAACGAAGTCCTCGTTTTCAAAAAGAAGGGGAGTGCGTCCCGAAAAAACGGGTGAGGGATCGGCAAGAGTAACGGTAAACGGCGCGCCCTTTTTAACGGTGTCAACCGTTTTCACCGACCTTCCCGAAGCCACCATGGAAAAGGGATAGCCTTTAAGCTCGGTGATGACCGAGCGTGAAAAGCCAAGCGAGAGAAGAAGCTTCTCGACCTTGATATCCTCTTTTGCGGTAAAAATTAACTTTCTCATACCATAATTATACTCTCAAAAAGAGAAAAAGACAATAAATTTATTGCATTTTTGCCGTTATAGTGTTAAAATATAATAAGCAATTAAAAGGAGAATGAAAAATGAGAATTGAAACCAAATGCATTCAGTCGGGTTACACCCCCAAAAACGGTGAGCCGAGAATGCTTCCCATAACCCAGAGCACCACCTTTAAGTACGATTCCACCGAGCATATGGGCAAGCTTTTTGCACTTGAGGAGTCGGGCTATTTCTATACCCGCCTTGCAAATCCCACCAACGACAGTGTCGCCGCCAAGATCTGCGACCTTGAGGGTGGATATGCGGCAATGCTTACCTCGTCGGGACAGTCGGCAATGTTTTATTCCATCATCAATATCTGCTCTGCAGGTGACCATTTTGTTTGCTCTGCCGCAATCTACGGCGGAAGCCACAATCTTTTCGGCGTATCGCTTAAAAAGCTCGGAATCGACGTAACCTTTATCGATCCCGATTCCACTGAGGAGGAGATCGAGGCCGCAATAAAGGAAAACACCAAGTGCCTTTACGGTGAAACCGTTGCAAATCCCGCCCTTTCGGTATTCGATATTGAAAAATGGGCGCGTGTTGCACACAGAAACGGTATTCCGCTTCTCGTTGACAACACCTTCCCCACCCCCGTAAACTGCCGTCCCATTGAGTGGGGCGCAGATATCGTTATCCACTCCACCACCAAATATCTTGACGGACACGATATGGGCGTCGGAGGCTGTATAGTCGATAGCGGCAACTTCGATTGGGAGGCTTCGGGTAAATTCCCCGGCCTTTGCACACCCGACGCGAGCTATCACGGTGTGGTTTACACCAAGGATTTCGGTAAGGCGGCATTCATCACCAAGGCAACTGCCCAGGTAATGAGAGATTTCGGCGCAATACAGTCGCCGATGAACGCCTTTTTGTTAAATATCGGCATTGAAACTCTTGCACTCCGAATGGAGCGCCACTGCTTCAACGCCCTTAAGGTAGCCGAATTCCTTGCAAACCACCCCAAAATAGCGAAGGTAAGCTACCCCAACTTAAAGGGCGACAAATACTACGATCTTGCTATGAAATATATGCCCGGTGGCAGCTGCGGCGTTCTCACCTTTGAGGTAAAGGGAGATATGGCGGCAGCGGTAAGATTTATGGATAGCCTCAAGGTTGCGATGATAGCAACTCACGTTGCCGATGCCCGTACCTGCGTGCTTCACCCCGCAAGCCACACCCACCGTCAGCTTTCACCCGAGGCAAGAATTGCCGCAGGCGTAACCGACGGACTTATCCGCTTCTCCGTTGGAATAGAGAACTATCTCGATATAATCGAGGACCTCGAGCAGGCACTTGCAAACGTTTAATTGAAATAAAAAATAAAGCCGAGAGCATTAGCGTGTTATCCTTAACGGAGAACACGCTAAAACTAAGTTTGCCCTTCTGGCAAGTGAAGTTATCTGCGATAGTGAAGTTCACTTCGTGAGTGAAGTTTCGCCGTACGGCGAAGTAATGGCAAACTTAACTTCACTGTGAGCCTGCGGCGAACAACTTCACTGTGCATAGCACAACTTCACTTTTGCGTCAGCAAAAACTTCACAAAGCAGAAAAAGAGAGTTAATGGCTAAAACCGTTAACTCTCTTTTGTTTTTATCTCAAGTTTCGTATTTGTTAAACACACGCCTCGGGCTATGCCCATACCCTTATTTTATTTCTCCGATAAGGACAACACCCGTTTTGCTCTCGGCTTTTTGATTTGATCAGTTTTTCTTTACCGAAAGGACCGCGGTCTCGCCGTTTATATCCCATTCCTTAACGGAATCGGCATTTGCGGCATCACCGATGATGATTTCGTCAGCCAAAACTATCTTTGAAACGCTTTCCTTGTTTGCGGAAACTGCGTTTATAACCTTTTCGCTTCCGCTTATCCAAACGGTAATGCGGTCGGTAACGTTAAATCCCGTTTCCTTTCTCATCGTCTGAAGCTTTGAAACAACCTCGTTTACAAAGCCCTCGTTGATAAGCTCTGCGGTAAGCTCTGTGTCAAGAGCAACGGTAACGGTGCCGTCGGTCTCCGAAACGTAGCCCTCCATCTGCTTGGTCTCAATGAGAAGGTCCTCGGTGTGAAGCTCGATATCACCGATAGAAAGAGTCATTGTAATAAAGCCCTTTTCGTCAAGCGATCTCTTGGCTTCCTTGCCGTCAAGCTCCGAAAGCTTCTGGCGGATATCGTTAAGCTGCTTGCCGTACTTCGGACCGAGCGTCTTAAGCTGAGGCTTGAAGCTGTAGGAAACGAAGGATGAAGCGTCGTTTGTAAGCTCTGCCTTGTGAATGTTAAGCTCGTCTGCAATGATGGTGAGATATTCCTCTGAAATATCCTTTGCCGACTGCAGATAGATTACCGAAAGAGGCTGACGGTTCTTTATGGCAACGGCGTTTCTTGCCGCTCTTCCGAGGAATACCGCCTTCAAAACGATATCCATCGATGCCTCGAGATTTTTGTCTATACGGCTCTCGTCTGCCTCGGGGTAGGCTGTGAGGTGGATGCTTTCGGGAGCGTCCTTGTCAACCGAGCGGACGAGGTTCTGGTAAATGCTCTCTGTCATAAAGGGGATCATAGGAGCCGCCGCCTTTGAAACGGTTACCAAAGCGGTCCAGAGAGTCATATAAGCGGCGATCTTATCTTCGGTAAGATCGGTGCCCCAGAATCTTTCACGGCTTCTGCGGACGTACCAGTTTGACATCTCGTCAACGAACTTCTCCAAAACGGCTGCCGATTCGGGAATACGGTATTTGTCCATATTCTCCTTAACGTCGTTTACCGCCGTGTTAAGACGGGAAAGAAGCCATTTATCCATAATGGTAAGACGGCAATCGGAGAGACTGTATTTCATCGGGTCGAAGTTATCGATTCCCGCGTAAAGCACGAAGAAGGCGTAGGTGTTCCAAAGGGTTCCGAGGAATTTGCGCTGGCCCTCAAGAACCGCTCTGTCGATAAATCTCGAGGGAAGCCACGGCGCCGAGTTGGTGTAGAAATACCATCTTATCGTGTCTGCACCGTATTTTGCAAGAGCCTCGAAGGGATCAACCGCATTGCCCTTTGATTTCGACATCTTCTGACCGTTTTCGTCGCAAACAAGGCCCAAAACGACAACGTTTTTATAGGGCGACTTGTTAAAGAGTATAGTAGAGATCGCAAGGAGTGAATAGAACCAACCGCGAGTCTGGTCAACAGCCTCGGAGATGAAGTTTGCGGGGAACTGACGCTCGAAAACCTCTTTGTTCTCAAAGGGGTAGTGATGCTGTGCAAAGGGCATTGCGCCGCTGTCGAACCAGCAGTCTATAACCTCAGGCACGCGGTGCATCTCGCCGCCGCACTTTTCGCATTTAATGGTAATTTCGTCAATATAAGGTCTGTGAAGCTCAACGGTTTCGGGGCAGTTTGAGGACATAGAGCGAAGCTCCTCAACAGAGCCTATCGAGTGGCGGTGACCACAACTGCATTCCCAAATGTTAAGGGGAGTACCCCAATAACGGTTACGGGAAATGCCCCAATCCTGAACGTTTTCGAGCCAATCGCCGAATCTTCCGGTTCCAATGCTCTCGGGCACCCAGTTTACGGTTTTGTTGTTCTTTATAAGGTCCTCTTTAACGGCGGTCATTTTAATAAACCAGCTGTCTCTCGCGTAGTAGATAAGGGGAGTGCCGCAACGCCAGCAGTGAGGATAGCTATGCTCGTAAACGGGAGCAGAGAAGAGCTTGCCCGATTTATCGAGGTCAATGAGTATCTCCTTGTCGGCGTTCTTGCAAAACATTCCCGCCCAAGAGGTCTCCTTGGTCATCTCGCCCTTCTGGTCAACTAACTGAACGAAGGGAAGCTCGTATTTTCTTCCGACGTTTGCGTCGTCCTCACCGAATGCGGGAGCAATGTGAACGATACCGGTACCGTCTGTGAGGGTAACGTAACCGTCACAGGTGATATACCAGCATTTCTCCTTGGGAGAAACGAAGCTCCAGAGCGGCTCGTATTCCTTGTATTCAAGGTCCTTGCCGAGATAGCTTTCAATTATTTCGTAGCCCTCGCCCAAAACGGTGTCGCAAAGCGCCTTCGCCATATAATAAACGTAGTCGCCCGATTTTACCTTAACGTATTCCTCCTTGGGATTTACGCAAAGCGCGACGTTTGAGGGAAGAGTCCAGGGGGTAGTGGTCCATGCAAGGAAATAGGCGTCCTCGCCCTTTGCCTTAAAGCGGACGATAGCCGAGCGCTCCTTGACGTCCTTATAGCCCTGCGCAACCTCGTGGCTCGAAAGAGGAGTGCCGCAACGGGGACAGTAGGGAACTATCTTAAAGCCCTTATACAAAAGACCCTTGTTCCAGATCTCCTTAAGTGCCCACCATTCGGACTCAATGAAGTTGTTGTCGTAGGTGATATAGGGGTTATCCATATCTGCCCAGAAGCCAACGGTATCGGAGAAATCCTCCCACATTCCCTTGTATTTCCAAACGCTCTCGCGGCATTTCTCAATAAAGGGGAGAAGACCGTATTTTTCGATCTGCTCCTTGCCGTCGAGGTTGAGCATCTTTTCAACCTCAAGCTCAACGGGAAGACCGTGGGTATCCCAGCCTGCCTTACGGGGAACGTCGTAGCCTCTCATAGTGTAGTAACGGGGGAAGAGGTCCTTTATCGCGCGGGTGAGCACGTGACCGATATGCGGCTTGCCGTTTGCGGTGGGCGGGCCGTCGTAAAAGGTGTAGCTCTCCTTTCCGTCGTTTACCTTGCAGCTTTTTTCAAATATTTTGTTTTCCTTCCAGAACTTTTCGGTTTGCTTCTCTCGTGAAACAAACTTAAGGTCGCTATCGACCTTCTGAAACATAGTATTTATCCTTTCGTTTTGTAATAAAAAAACCGCCTTTTCGCAATGAAAAGACGGAAGGTCACCATTTTCTTTGCCACGTACAAAAAATACGCCTACCTTTAACGCAGATAATACGTCGCCGCCTACTGACAAATGCTTTCGGAGCGCAGCTCGGGAGTGATTTGTTTTACACCGTTCCTGTCGGCATTTCAGCATAGAGCCGACTCTCTGTGAGGCTTTTTGCAAAACGTTTCTCCGTCATTGCCTTTTAATCTTATATATTTTATCATAATAAAAGGATATTTGCAAGTATTTTATATTTTTTCTTTAAAATATTATTGACAAATCGTAATTAAATGATTATAATATAATGCGGACACAGGGGTATAGCTCAGCTGGTAGAGTACCGGTCTCCAAAACCGTGGGTCGCGGGTTCGAATCCTCCTGCCCCTGCCAAAACAAAAAACCACCCAACAGGGTGTTTTTTTGTTTTTGTAGAGTAAAAGATCTGAACCCGCAGGGTTCGTCGAAGCAGGACAAAATGCGCGATAGCATTTTGGAACTGCGAAGTCGGGAGCACGAAGGTTTTGCCGCTTACGGCTCGCAGCCGTCGGCATAAACCGAGAGCGCACCGTATCCT
>JAZQKU010000027.1:0-3532 GCA_045542315.1 Eubacteriales bacterium
ATCGGCATCGGCTACGGCGAAGGCGCAAACAAGGCGGAGGATGCGGCAAAGGCTGCCATCTCTTCACAGCTTCTTGAAACCTCCATCAACGGCGCAAAGGGCATAATCGTAAATATCACCTCCTCGTCCGATATCACCCTCGATGAGATCTACCGCGCCTCCAATATGATCTACGAGGCTGTAAACGAAAACGGCAACATCTTCTGGGGCACTTCGCTTGACGACAGCATGAAGGATTCGATGAAGATAACCGTAATCGCATCGGGATTTGAAGGCGGTGCTGCCGCAGCTCCCGTTAAAAAAGCAGATGAAGCCATAGCGTCAGAACCCGAAGCCGCCACCGAGGAAAAGGCAGAAAACGGTGACGACGATACCGACGTACTCCTCAAGATACTTGAAAATTTCAAATAAAAAATAAGAAGGTAAGACCTTAAAATGCTGGACATAAAATTTTTACGTGAAAACCCCGATATTGTTAAAGAAAACATCAAAAAAAAGTTTCAGGACAGTAAGCTTCCTCTCGTTGACGAGGTAATTGCTCTTGATATAGAGAACAGAAAGACCATCTCCGAGGCCGATGCGCTTCGCGCAGACCGTAACCGCATAAGCAAGCAGATAGGCGCGCTTATGGCAAAGGGTGAAAGGGAAGAGGCTGAAAAGACCAAAAAGCTCGTAACCGAGCAGTCGGAGCGTCTTGCCGCATTAGAGGCAAGGGAAGCCGAGCTTGAGGAAAAGATCAAGAATATAATGATGGTCATTCCCAATATTATCGATCCCTCCGTTCCGATAGGAAAGGACGATTCCGAAAACGTAGAGGTAGAGCGCTTCGGCGAGCCTTTGGTTCCCGATTTCGAGATACCCTATCACACCGAAATAATGGAAAAGCTTTCGGGCATCGATCTTGACAGCGCCCGTAAGGTAGCGGGTAACGGCTTCTATTATCTCACCGGTCCCATAGCAGAGCTTCACTCCGCTATTCTTTCCTATGCGAGAACCTTTATGATAGACAGGGGCTTTACCTACTGCGTGCCTCCCTTTATGATAAGAAGCGACGTTGTAACCGGCGTTATGAGCTTTGCCGAAATGGATTCAATGATGTATAAGATCGAGGGCGAGGACCTTTATCTTATCGGCACCAGCGAGCACTCCATGATAGGCAGATTTATCGACACCATAATCCCCGAGGAAAAGCTCCCCTACACCTTAACGAGCTATTCACCCTGCTTCCGCAAGGAAAAGGGCGCTCACGGTATAGAGGAACGCGGCGTATACCGTATCCATCAGTTTGAAAAGCAGGAGATGATAGTCGTCTGCCGTCCCGAGGAATCACCTATGTGGTTTAATAAGCTCTGGCAGAACACCGTTGATCTTTTCAGAAGCCTTGAAATACCCGTCCGCACCCTCGAGTGCTGCTCGGGAGACCTTGCAGACCTTAAGGTAAAATCCATCGACGTTGAGGCGTGGTCGCCCCGTCAGAAGAAATATTTCGAGGTAGGAAGCTGCTCCAATCTCGGTGACGCACAGGCAAGACGTCTTAAGATAAGAGTCTCAGATGGCAAGAACAAATATTTTGCACACACTCTTAACAATACCGTCGTAGCACCTCCCAGAATGCTTATTGCATTTTTGGAAAACCACTTGAATGAGGACGGAAGTGTAAATATCCCCGCCGCACTCGTTCCCTATATGAGAGGTCAGACAAAAATAGGCTAAAATCCGAAACGCTCCGTTTTAAACGGAGCGTTTTTTGTAATAAACGGAGATTTTACGCTATATAAATTAAATATCTCATTATTTAAACAAATAAAAATTATGAATTTTCTTTAAAATGTGCAAAATAGATATTGCATAAATCGCGAAAAAGGAGTATCATATATACTGTTAGCACTCAACGATACCGAGTGCCAAAAATAAGAAAATTTTTTAATTATCATAGGAGGCAAAAAACCATGACACTCAAACCCTTGGGAGACCGTCTTGTAATCAAGATGGCAGAGATGGAAGAAACCACGAAAAGCGGCATAATACTTGCAGGCGCCGCAAAGGAGAAGCCGCAGTTTGCCGTAGTTTTGGCAGTAGGTCCCGGCGGCCTTGTTGACGGCAAGGAAGTAAAAATGGATATTAAGGTCGGCGATAAGGTAATTACCAATAAATTCGCAGGCACCGAAGTCAAGGTTGACGGCGAAGAGCTCATCATCGTCCGCCAGAGCGACGTACTCGCAATAGTAGAATAAGGAGATAGTTGATATGTCAAAATTGATAATTTACGGGGAAGACGCCAGAAAGGCTCTTCAGGCAGGCGTAAACAAGCTTGCCGATACCGTTAAGGTAACCCTCGGCCCCAAAGGCAAAAACGTAGTGCTCGACAGAAAGTTCGGCGCACCCCTCGTAACTAACGACGGCGTAACCATCGCAAAAGAGATCGAGCTTGACGATGCTTTTGAAAATATGGGCGCACAGATCGTTAAAGAGGTTGCAACCAAAACCAACGATATCGCAGGTGACGGTACCACCACCGCTACCGTTTTGGCCCAGACTCTTATCAGAGAGGGTATGAAGAACGTTGCGGCAGGCGCAAATCCCATGATACTCAAAAAAGGTATCAAAAAGGCAACCGACGTTGCATGCGAAGCCATTTTGAGAAATGCACAGACCGTAAAGGGCTCCGACGATATCGCAAGAGTAGCAACCGTTTCCGCAGCCGACGAGTTTGTAGGCAAGCTCATTTCCGAGGCTATGGAGAAGGTTTCCTCCAACGGCGTTATCACTCTTGAGGAGTCGAAGACCGCAGAAACCTACAGCGAAGTCGTTGAGGGCATGCAGTTCGACAGAGGCTATATCTCCCCCTATATGGTAACCGATACCGATAAGATGGAAGCCGTTATCGACGACGCCTTCATTCTTCTCACCGATAAGAAGATATCCAATCTTCAGGAGATCCTCCCCATTCTCGAGCAGATGGTCCAGATGAACAAAAAGCTCGTCATCATCGCAGAGGATATCGAAAACGAAGCAATCGCAACTCTTATCGTCAACAAGCTCCGCGGCGTATTCACCTGCGTAGCAGTCAAGGCTCCCGGCTTTGGCGACAGACGTAAGGAAATGCTTCAGGATATCGCTGCAATCACCGGCGGTGAGGTCATCTCCACCGATCTCGGTCTTGAGCTTAAGGATACCACTATCAGCCAGCTCGGCCGCGCAAAGCAGGTAAGAGTTCAGAAAGAAAACACCATCATCGTTGACGGTGCGGGAACCAAGGAAGCCATTGAGGCAAGAAAGGTTCAGATCAAAAACGCTATCGCAATTTCCAACAGTGATTTCGATAAAGAAAAGCTCCACGAGCGTCTTGCAAAGCTTTCGGGCGGTGTTGCCGTTATCAGAGTCGGCGCCGCAACCGAGGTTGAGATGAAGGAAAAGAAGCTTCGCATTGAGGACGCTTTGGCAGCAACCAGAGCAGCAGTCGAGGAGGGTATCGTTCCCGGCGGCGGAAGCGCCTTCGTTTCCGTTATGTCCGACGTTGAAAAGCTCATCA
>JAZQKU010000028.1:0-8761 GCA_045542315.1 Eubacteriales bacterium
TCTACGGTATGGGCCACGCGGTTTATACCCTGAGCGATCCCCGTTCCATACTTCTCAAGCAGTTTGCAAAGAAGCTTGCCGAAAAGGACAGCGACCTTTACAACGAATTCTTACTTATCGAAAAGGTCGAGGCGCTTACTCCCCACGTTTATTCACATTATAAGAAGAGCGCCAAGCTTATTTCTTCAAACGTCGATATGTATTCCGGCTTCGTTTACAAAATGCTCGGTATTCCCAAGGAGCTTTTCACCCCCTTATTTGCTCTTTCGAGAATTACCGGCTGGAGCGCTCACCGTCTTGAGGAGCTCAACTCCTGCAAAAAGATAATCCGTCCCGCTTATAAGAGTATAGCGGTTCCCGTTCGCTACACTCCTCTTAAATCACGCAAATAATCCTTTGAGATAATACGAAAGGTGATATGCAATGAGCACCGAACAATTTTCCTCAAACAAAATTCAACTGAAGAAAATGCCGAAAAAGAAAAAACCGAAAAGAGATTTTCATCTTTCCGTCTTTTTCCGCACCGTCGTTTCCTTTTCGGTAACCGTTTTATTATTTTTTACCTCGGTATTCGTTTACAATACCTTCCTTGCAAATTCGAGTGCCGCCCAAAAGGCTTTTAACAGCGGCAACTCATTTTTTGACAAGGAGCTTTACGCTTCGGCTCTTGAACATTATATAGATGCGGTAACGCTTGACGAGTCAAACGTCGATTACCGTTTGAAGCTCGCTCTTTGCTATGAAAAGGTCGGCGACGAGCAAAACGTTATAAAAACCGTTGACGAGGGCGTTTATCTTGCCCCGAACGAATACAGATATCCCGCATTTATGGTCGGATATTACGCACGCGCCGGAAAAATGTCCTCCGCATACGAGGTGCTCGACTCGGTTACGAGTCTTTCGGTCAAATCAAAGCTTGACAGTATTTCACCTCTCTCGGTTTCGATTTCACCCTCGGCTTCATCTCACGAAAAAATCAACGAGGTTGTTTTATCCTGCGATGAAAGCTGCGATATCTATTACACCATCGACGGCTCCGCGCCTTCCCTTTCATCAAGCAAATACACCGCACCCATTGACGTTTCGGGCTTTGAAAGCAGCTTTACCGTAAAAGCCTTTTCGGTAAACGCCGAGGGCCTTATCAGCCGCGTTACAACCGTCTATTACAATTTTGACGATCCCAACCAGAAATACGTTTTCAAGGACGCTAAAATGGCAGAGCTCGTTGCAACGATGCTTGGTAAAAAATCAAGCAACATTACCCGCTCCGACCTCGAGTTCCTCACCGAGATAGATTCCTCGCTTTACACCGGTAAGGGCTCTGTTAAATCGCTTGCCGATCTTCCCAACTTCAAAAACCTTAAGGTGCTTTATCTGAAGGACGAGCAGTCGATTACCGAATTTTGCGATTTTGCGGTGCTTTCAACTCTCGAATCGCTTTCGCTTATCAACTGCAACGTTTCAAATGCAACCTTCAAATCGATCTGCACCGCGCCCGTTCTTACCTATCTTGATCTTTCCACCAACTTTATTTCAAATGCCGCACCCGTAAATCAGCTTACAGCTCTTAAAACGGCTATATTTGATCAGAATCAGTTGACCTCGCTTACCGCATTTCAGTCTAATAAGGCGCTTGAGGTCTTAAGCGTTTCCTTTAACAAGATCACTTCCCTTTCGCCGTTGAAATCGCTTACGAAGTTAAAGAATTTCTCTGCCGCCTACAACAGCATAAGCAGCATTACCGATCTTGAGAAATGCACGGCTATTACCAAGCTCAATCTCTCGGGCAATCAGATCACCTCTGTAAATGCCCTTTCAAAGCTCAACGCTCTTACCGATCTCGATCTCTCCGGCAACAGCATAACCTCCGTTTCGGCGCTTTCCGGTAAGACCAAGCTTAAAAACGTTAATCTGAGCAAGAATCCCGTTATCAATCTTTCTTATTTGTCTTCATCGGCAATTTCCACTCTTACTCTCCGTAACTGCGGAATTACCGACCTTTCGGAGCTTGCTTCTCTTAACGTTACAACTCTTGATCTTTCAAATTCGCCTGCAACCTCGGATATGTTTGAGGAGCTTAACGCATTCATCGACCTCGCTCCTCTTAACTCAATGGACAGCTTGCGTTACCTCAAGATAAACAATGTGACCTCGGTAACTTCGCTTGCGCCCCTTTCCGGCAACGAGCACATAAACTCGATCTACTGTGCCGGCTGCACAGAGCTTTCGTTCGGTGACTTTGATAACTCCACCGATATCAAGCTTATAAAATGATATTATAAAATATATAAAGAGCGGAACGCGTTTTGCGTTCCGCTCTTTTCATTATAATTTATTTCTTTTTCTTGGTTACCAAATAATATATCTGATAAAACGCTATTATGTAAACCAGAAATAATACGACAACTCCGATGGGATAAAGAATCGGGCTTCCTCCGACAAGGTTGTAAAGGATATCGTAGGGAGTGCCGTCGCCTCTTGTAAGAAACATATAATTGGAATTGGTAAAGATATTGGCGATATATGCCGCTACGCAGAAGACAATTAAAATAACACTGCTTGAAATGATATTTTTCTTTTTCATGCTTATCATTTTTGCAACCGCTATATAGATCGCACTAAAGCCGGCACAGCTGTGAGTTATTCCCGAAACAACGTTCTGCAGTGAAATTACCGGGTAACAGCCATAATTCTGCGCTGCGCCAAAGGTTCCGGCAACCGCACCCAAAACACCGAAAACAAAGATGAAATCAAGGCATATGTCCTTTAGTTTTCCATTTGAAAAAGCAGCTATGGGAATTGTGATCATCTGAATTGAGCAAAGGAATAACGGAAGGTCGCCTACCCATGCCATTGAATTGTTTTCGTTAATGCAATGGATAATTATTTTAAAAATTTCCAAAAGATCCATTAAAAGAGCTGCAGCCAAAAGCGGTTTATTCTTTTCTTTTATTGATTTATCTTTAAATTTTTTACCAAGTAAAATGGCAAGCAGGGTCATTATTGCCATAAGTGAAGTTACAAATGTGAGATGTTGCCACGAATATGCACCTTCCGGCTCGCGCAGATATCCGCCGATACCGAGAAATTCACGTATAATTTCCAAAATAGCGCCGCCTTATGTTTTTTCGACAATTATATCACATTTTCTACAAGTTGTAAAGTATTTTTTAAATTTGACTTTTTTTCAACTTTTTGTTATAATATCTTAAAAGGAGAGATTTTTTATGTTTAAAAGAATTTTGGCATTTTTTTTGGCATTTTTTTCCTTATTTGCGTTAGTTTCATGCGGTGGAGCTGACGACAACAAGCTTGTTAAAGAAATCACCGCTATTTTGGGTGAGATAAAGGAGCTTCCCATCGACATTGACGCCGCGGTGGAAAATATCGGCAAGGAAGCAACAAAATTCACACCGAAGGACGAATCGAGCAGCGACGGAGCCGCCGTTATCGACAACGCGATAGTTTACAAGACCTCACGCGAGGTGACCGACAAGACCTCGGAGGGCAAGGATATAAGCTACGTTATAAACACCCTTCATTTCGGAAAGCTGATTTCCGAAACAAAGCAAGGAAACGTTGCCTTCGTTTCGGCAAACCTCACCCTCGAAGTGACGAGCGATGATAAAGAGTATGTAAAAAATTATCTTTTGAGTCTTTTGGATACCGCGCCGGTTGACGCTACCTCGAAAGCGCTTTACGTAAAGCTTATTAACGGCGAGCAAATTTCAATAAACAACGATTCTTATCTTTGGGACGAGTTTATTGAGCTTGACGAAAGAATGAAGATCGTCTTTGATAACGAAGCCGGCACCTTTGACGTTAAGTTTATCGGTGAAGTGGGCGTGCTTTATCACGACCAGATACGTGACGAAAACGATATGCTTTTAAAGGATACCGCATATTATTTCGACGATGAGGGCAACAAATATATTGAGGAGATCGACGAAAACATTTATAAGGAAAACAAGATGTACTCAAAGAGGACCCTCTATTATTATATGACTAATGTTATACGGGAGATATCCGAAACTTACAGAGAGTACAAGGGAGACGAAAACGGCGGCACAACGAGGGTAATTCCCGTTATGGAGATAAAGTATTATGAAAACGGCAGTCTCGAAAGTGAATATTACAACCACAATCCCGGCGGTGAGGTTGCAAATTACACCCGTAGATATTTTCACGAAAACGGTCAGCTTGCAAATGAAGAAATCGCAAATGAAAGCGGTATTGTGATAAAAGAATACGATGAAGAAGGCAACCTTTTGCTCCACGAGGAAAGGTATCCTAACGAAAATACGAAATACGCTATGAACTACGTTATTGAGGAGCTCGGCGATATCAGCTATGCTACAACCGTTGAGCAGTTTTTCGATGAGAACGGAAACATTACAAAGCAGATAAAGGACGATCCGATCTTCAGCGTAAAAAGAATAAACGAATACCGTGAGGACGGAAGCTGTAAACGCTATGCGGTAGTCAATTATGACGGTGAGGTTGTGGAAGAGACATTCTATGACGAAAGCGGAAACGAAATTTAAAAAATCCCCCCGTAATCGGGGGATTTTTTTATAGCAGCCGAAGCAGTAATATTTTACAAGACGCTGTTGCTTTTATCTTTGCATTATGATAAAATATTTAAAAAGCAGAATTTTAAGCTAATCAGGTCAGAAAAGCAAAGGAGCTTGCCGCAGATGAAGCACACAAACAAAGATTACGTTATCGGTATAGATTTTGGCACCCTTTCGGCACGCGCGGTTTTGGTTAACGCAAAAACGGGCGAAGTGGAAATAAGCACGACCTCGGAATATCCGCATAAGGTCATTTACGAGGCGCTGCCGACAGGTACGCCGCTACCCGATTTATTTGCACTTCAGCACCCAAACGACTACCTTCTGGCGCTCAAAGACGTTATTTCACAATGCTTTGATAAAACGGGTATTCACGCGGAAGCGGTAAAGGCAATTTGTATTGATTTTACCTCTTGCACCATCTTGCCCTGCAAAAAGGACGGCACTCCCCTTTGCACTCTCGAGAAGTTTAAAAACAATCCGCACGCATATGTTAAGCTCTGGAAGCACCATGCGGCGCAAAGTGAGGCAGACCTTATTACAAGCGTTTGCAACGAAAACGCCGTTTCTCTTATCAGAGTAGGCGGCAAGGTTTCCTCTGAAAGCTTATTCCCCAAGGTGCTTGAAATTTACAACAAATCGCGCGAGGTCTTTGACGAAGCCGATTTCTTTATCGAGGCAGGCGACTGGCTCTCGCTTATGCTTACCGGCAAAAGGACTGCATCGCTCTCGTTTCTGGCATATAAGGGTCTTTGGAATGAGAAATCGGGCTTTATTTCCGATTCGGTTATTGAAAAAATTTGCCCTGCACTCAAAGGCTGTGCAGGCGGCAAGCTTACGGAAAACCCTTCACCGATTGCAAAGCCCTGCGGAGCGGTTGACAAGCGAGGCAGTGAAATGTTTTCATTAAAGGAAGGCACTATAGTTGCAACTCCCGTTATAGACGCGCTTGCTCCTATGGCCGCCCTTTCGGTAACGGAGGAAAAAAACCTTCTTATGATAGTGGGAACGTCATCTATTTTGGCCTTGCACAGCAAGGAGGAAAAGAAGGTTGACGGTATTACGGGGCTTGGTTACGAATCTGTTATCCCCGGATATTACACCTACGAGGCGGGACAGGCAAGCGTTGGCGACACCTTTGAGTGGTTTATTGAAAATGCACTTCCCGCATCTTACTATGAGGAAGCGAAAAACCAAAACAAAAAAATTCATAAATATCTCCGCGAAAAGGCCTCTGCGCGTTCACCCGCAGAGTCGGGACTTATTTTCCTTGACTGGCTTAACGGAAACCGTTCTACTCTTACAGACGCAAGGCTTACGGGCTTGCTTTTGGGTCTTGACCTTAACACCAAGCCCGAGGAAATTTACCGCGCGCTTATTGAAGGCACTGCCTACGGCGCAAGGGTGATTTTTGAAAACTTTATAAACAGCGGTCTTGAAATTGAAAAGATCACCGCATCGGGCGGCATTTCGCAAAAGGATCCGATGATGATGCAGATTTATGCAGACGTGCTTAACTGCGAAATATTCGTACCGAGCATTGAATTTTCGGGCTCATACGGTTCAGCACTCTACGCCGCAACTGCCGCAGGATTTTACCCCGACATTAAAACCGCCGCCGACTGTTTGAAAATAAAAGACGGCACCACATACCGTCCGATTGCCAAAAACGTGGAAATCTACAACAAGCTTTTTGATTGCTATTACTCGCTTTACAGACATTTTGGCAAGGATACCAATGTGATGAAGGCGCTTCTTGATCTCAAATCCGCTAAAAGCATTTGATTAAAAAAGTCAAAAGACACACCGATATGAAACGGTGTGTCTTTTTTTAATTGTTATAGGTTAATTATTTGTTTGCTTCGTAAACAGCAACTGCGCAAGCAACAGTCATACCAACCATGGGGTTGTTACCTGCACCGATAAGGCCCATCATCTCAACGTGTGCGGGAACGGAAGAAGAACCTGCAAACTGAGCGTCGCCGTGCATTCTTCCCATAGAGTCGGTAAGACCGTAGGAAGCGGGACCTGCTGCAACGTTATCGGGGTGGAGGGTTCTGCCGGTGCCGCCGCCCGAAGCAACGGAGAAGTATTTCTTGCCGTTTTCGGTAGCCCATTTCTTATAGGTACCTGCAACAAGGTGCTGGAAACGGGTGGGGTTGGTGGAGTTACCGGTGATGGAAACGTCAACGTTCTCAAGCTGCATGATAGCAACGCCTTCCAAAACGTCGTTTGCGCCGTAGCAAAGAACCTTTGCCTTTTCACCGTCGGAGTAAGCGTGCTTGTCAACTACCTTAAGAGTGTTGGTGTAGAAATCAAACTCGGTCTTTACGTAGGTAAAGCCGTTGATTCTCGAAATGATGAAGGCAGCGTCCTTGCCAAGACCGTTAAGGATAACCTTAAGAGGTTCCTTTCTTACCTTGTTTGCGGTTCTTGCGATACCGATTGCGCCTTCTGCAGCTGCGAAGGACTCGTGACCTGCGAGGAAGCAGAAGCACTTGGTTTCTTCGCGAAGAAGCATTGCGCCGAGATTACCGTGGCCAAGGCCTACCTTTCTCGACTCTGCAACCGAGCCGGGAACGCAGAATGCCTGAAGACCGATACCGATTGCCTCTGCTGCGTCCGCTGCGTTGGAGATGCCCTTCTTAAGAGCGATTGCGGTACCGAGGGTGTATGCCCAAACGGCGTTTTCAAATGCGATGGGCTGAACGCCCTTTACGATGTTTTCAACGTTGATGTTCTTGGAAAGGCAAAGCTCGTTTGCTTCCTCAAGGGTTTTAAAACCGTATTCGGCAAGAACCTTGTCGATACCGGCCATTCTTCTTTCTTTTCCTTCAAAATTAGCCATTTTAAAACCTCCTTATTCCTTTCTGGGATCGACGTACTTAGCGGCGTTCTCAAATCTGCCGTAGGTACCGATATTCTTTTCAAATGCTTCGTTGGGGGTCTGACCCTTCTTGATAGCATCCATCATCTTGCCGAGGTGAACGAACTGATAGCCGGTAACCTCGTTATTATCGTCGAGTGCGAGCTTAAGGATATATCCTTCAGCCATCTCAAGATAGCGAACGCCCTTTTCCTTGGTGCCAAACATTGTGCCGACCTGTGAACGAAGACCTTTACCGAGGTCCTCAAGGCTTGCGCCAACGGGAAGACCGTTTTCGGAGAACGCAGTCTGGGTTCTGCCGTAAACGAGCTGTAAGAAGATTTCTCTCATTGCTACGTTGATAGCGTCGCAAACGAGGTCGGTGTTAAGAGCCTCGAGAATGGTCTTGCCCTGCAAAACCTCACATGCCATTGCGGCAGAGTGGGTCATACCGGAGCAACCGAGAGTTTCAACGAGAGCCTCTTCGATTATACCGTTTTTAACGTTGAGGGTTAGCTTGCAGCAGCCCTGCTGGGGTGCGCACCAGCCAATGCCGTGAGAAAGACCGGAAATGTCTTTGATCTCGTAGGCCTTAACCCATTTGCCCTCTTCGGGAATGGGAGCGGGACCGTGGTTGGGGCCCTTGGCGATACTACACATTTTTTCTACTTCATGTGTGCAATTCATATTATTACTCCTTTGCATTATTGTCTATCTTATATTATAGCAAGAAAAAACAAATTTTTCAAGAGAAATAACATTTAATTCTTAAAAACATTACAAAAAACTTGACACCGCACCGAAAATGTGGTAATATTTCTTGGTAAATTTTTTTATGCGGGGCGCGGCTGCCCCAAACTAAATTAAATATGCGGGTATGGCGGAATTGGCAGACGCGCCAGATTCAGGTTCTGGTGGGGGCAACTTCGTGCAGGTTCAAGTCCTGTTACCCGCACCAAACAATAGAGGATAGGCTTTTGCCTACCCTTTATTGTTTTATGAGTTTCATCCAACGCCGAGCCTCTTCGACCGATAGGTCGGATGTTTGCCGCTTATATCTGCGCTTCCGCTTACAGCTTACAACGAGCGGCAAACTAAGGTTCATAAGTCCTGTTGCAGCATCGAAAGCCTTGAAAACACTACGTTTTCGAGGCTTTTCTCTTTTGAAAATTGTTGGCAGACACGTAACCACGGCTCACGAGCTTATGTTATGCGTCTGCCTTGTTTTCCTATTTTAATGTTATATAATTTTCCTAAGATACTTGAAATCTACATAGTTCTATGATACAATATACGAGATGTTAAAATTTCACTATTTAGG
>JAZQKU010000029.1:0-2249 GCA_045542315.1 Eubacteriales bacterium
GTTGTGGACGATGCCTTCGGCAGAATGAAAGATATGTTAATAAAAATGATATCCGAAAATAAAGCAGACGGAGAATACGCCGTTGACCTTTTGATGATTGCTAAATATTTTGAGCGTATCGGCGACCACGCTGTTAATATAGCAGAGTGGGTTGAGTTCTCTGTAACGGGTATTCATAAAGGAGAGTAAAGTATGATTTGGTGTGTTGATGACGACAATACCATCCGTGAAATTGAGGTTTATACTTTAGAGCAAACGGGCTTTAAGGCTCGTGGCTTTGCTGACGGTATTTCTATGCTCGAAGCCTTAAAAACCGAAATTCCGGAGCTTATTATCCTTGATATTATGATGCCGGAAATGGACGGGCTCGAAGTTCTAAAAAAGCTCCGTTCCGAATCAGCTTACAAAGATATTCCGGTAATTATGGCGACTGCCAAAGGCACAGAGATGGATAAGATCGGCGGTCTTAATTCAGGTGCAGACGATTATCTTGTAAAGCCCTTTGGCGTTATGGAAATGGTCGCCCGTGTTAAAGCGGTGCTTCGCCGTACCGTAAAAGGAGAAGGTTCCTCTGACATTACGGTCGGTAAAATTACATTAAAAGAAGCTGAGCATAAGGTCGTTGCAGACGGTGAAAAGGTGGAGCTTACCCATAAAGAATTTGAGATGCTCAAGCTCTTTATGCAGAATCCGAATATGGTATTCTCCCGTGATAAGCTGATGAGCGAAATTTGGGGTATGGACTACATCGGGGAAACCCGTACAGTTGATATGCACATTAAAACCCTTCGCCAAAAGCTCGGTAACGCCGGCGGTCAGATCAAGACGGTTATCGGTGTTGGGTATAAAATGGAGGATGAGGCATGACCAAAAAGATATTTCACTCCATATTTATCGTTTCTTTGGTAGTGCTCCTTGCAAGTATCGGTATTGCAACAAGCTTTTTATATGATTATTTTAATAATTCTCAGGTAAAACAGTTAAAAGCGGAATTGTCCCTTGTAGCCGATACCGTGAATGAGGTGGGTGTCGAATATTTTGAGAATTTTGATTCCACCGTATTCCGTTTTACCGTTGTGGATACTGACGGTACTGTGCTTTATGATACTCAGGTAAATGCTTCTGAAATGGACAACCACGCCGACCGTGAGGAAATTGCCGAAGCATTTGAAAGAGGTACCGGCAGTAGCGCCCGTAATTCTTCAACTTTGTCCGAAAAAACTTTCTATGAAGCCGTTCGTCTTGAAAATGGCGACGTGCTTCGTATTTCGGTAAGTCAGCTTACTTTGGGTGCATTAATTCTTGGTATGCTCCCCGCCATTATTGCTATTATTTTGATTGCAGGGGTCGTTGCGGGTATTCTTTCTCACACTATGGCAAAAAAGGTAACCGAGCCTTTGATGCAGCTTGATTTGGAGAATCCTTCCGAGAACAGTACCTACGAGGAACTGACTCCCATACTAACCAAGGTTCACAGACAGCACAAGCAAATTAAATCGCAAATGGAAACCCTGCGCCGTAAATCCGATGAGTTTGAGCAGATCGTTTCTTCGATGAACGAAGGTCTTGTGCTCCTTGATGAACACGGTATGGTGCTCAGTATGAATACGGCGGCGAAGAAAATATTTGCCGTTAAAAATAATGTTAAGGGCAGTGATTTCCTGCTTGTTGACCGCACAAGCAAAATGAGCAAGGCGATCTGGAATGCCCTTGACAGCAACCATAGCGAATACACCGAAGAACGAAACGGCAGCGAATATCAGTTTACTGTCAATCCCATCGAATCGAACGGCAAGGTTCTTGGTGCAGTTATTCTTGTGTTTGATATCAGCGACCGTGCTTTTGCCGAGCGGAACCGTCAGGAGTTCACCGCAAACGTTACTCACGAGCTGAAAACACCCCTTCAATCCATTATCGGAAGTGCAGAGCTTCTTGAAAACGGTCTTGTGAAGCCCGAAGATACTGCAAGATTTGTAGGTAACATCCGTAAGGAAGCAACAAGACTTGTATCCCTTATCAACGACATTATTCGTCTTTCTCAGCTTGACGAGAACAACGAGCCTGCAACCGAAACGGTAGAACTGACAGAGGTTGCAAAAGAGGTCGTTGAGGTGCTTACCGCATCGGCGACCAAGAGAAATGTTACGCTTAGCATCGAGGGAGAACCGCAAACCATCTTCGGTGTGCGCCGTTATATTTACGAGATTATTTATAATCTTTGCGATAACGCTATCCGCTACAACGTGGAC
>JAZQKU010000030.1:0-20763 GCA_045542315.1 Eubacteriales bacterium
CCATAACGCTTCTCCTTATCGTAATTTATACCATTTTATTAAAAAGCGTTTCGGAGTGACACAAAAAAGCTCTCAAGGAGAACCACCCTTGAGAGCTTTGATTTTTTTATTCCGAAATAAACTGCGTTTTGTAGATTCTGCCGCCTACGGGCGAAGTATAATAACCTATATAAAATACATCTCCGATATGGCAGATGTTTTCGGGCTCGTAAAAGCCTATCGGAAGATCGATCTGGCGGATATAATTTCCGCTCTTATCGTAAACCTGAATGCAGTTCTTTTTCCATTGTAAGAAATAAATGTATTTTGAATCAATATCCATTCCTTGCTTTGTAAATCCGCTTTCAAATCCGGTGTAAATTTCGCCGATCTGTTTGAAATCAAGATCTAACTTTGCAAAGGTGTAGCCGTTTGAAATTCCCACCCAATAGCAGTTTTCATAGGGGTCGTAAGCCATTGAATATATTTTAAAATCGAGCTTAAGCTTCTTTTTGAGCGTCATCGTTTCCAAATCGAAGATAGAGATCCACTTTTTGTCAGGTGCGTTGTGTACGACGATAAACTCACCCGTTTTGGGGTTATAGGTCATATCGTTGCAATGGCAGAAGGAAAAATTCTCATAGGTTTTTATCAGCTCGCCCGTTTCCGCATCAAACTTTCTTATCGCCGAAATCGAGTTGGGATCATCGCTGTTTCCGTCATTCAGGGTAACGTAGACGTATTTTCCGTCTGTAAACGAGCCCTGTACTATCTTGCAGTAAATGCCGTTTGAATCGGTATATGACTGTATCGAGGCGATGTCCGTCATCTTAAGAGAGATCTCGTTATCCTTTGTGATATGGTAAGATGGCTCGGTGGCAACGTTGCTGCTACCCGCATTGCTGCTTGCGGCTTCGCTGTTTACGGTATCGCTGCTGTCCGCACTGCTGCTTGCGGTATCGCTGCCGCTTCCGCAGCCAGTAACCGAAAAGCAAAATACTATGGCCAAAATAACCGATAAAATTCTTTTCATTGCTAAAATTCCTTTCATTTTCCTAATCCGTAATGTGCAAAAATGTAGATCGGAACCGCCGACCAGCCGTGACAAAGACTTCCCGCATTCGAAAAATCCTTTTCGCCCTTTTCGGTCTCCCAAAAGGTGTCTGCGCCGCTTTCTGCCATTTTGCCCCACACCGATTCAATGTCCGAGAGGACGAAATCGGCGTTTTTCTTATTCTTCAGAAGCGCCTCGTAGCTGAAAACGGTCATACTGACCGAAGTCTTTGCAAGCTCGCCGCTCATAATAAGCTCTTCAACGCCATGAAGGTATTTTTCGGGCACCGCATCAATATAGAGCATAAGCGCCTGGGTAAGCTCGTGAAGCGGCTTTTCGTCGCCGTGACGGGTAACGAAGCCTCCCGTTTCAAAATCAAAAAAGCTTTCAAAGGTAGCGGATTTAAGAGCTCTCGAGGCGTCCTCATAATAAGAAGCAAGTGCAGGACGGATAGCCTTGCAGATAAGAGAAAAGCAGTGAAGCGCATCGGCAACGAAGGCGCAAAGCGGCGCCTCGTAGCGCTTCTCGTCGTTTTCCTCGAAATATTCCGAGCCGTCAAGACCCTTTCTCCACTCGTAGAAATTCCAATACTGCTTACCTCTGTAAAGAGGGATAAGCCCCGTTTCGTCTATTCTTCCTATAAAGCCGTCCAGAATAGCCTTCAGACAGTCGAAAACCTTTTCGGCAAGCGAATTGTCCTTGCAGTAGAGGGTATATTCCCACACCTCTCTTACGTAAGCCGCGGTAAAGGAGGGAATCGTAATCGGAACTATTCCGGGGGGACAAAGCTCCAAAAGCCCGTCATCACGAATGGAATAGCTCATCATCTCGAGCGCCTCACGGGGAAACTCCGATTCGCCGAAGGCGTAATAGCCGCATAGTATCTGTATTCGGCTATCCATCGCATACATTGCCTGCTCGCGCCACGGACAGTCCTCATAATGCTCGTGCATACAAAGCATAAGGGTCTTTGCCGCAATATCCCATATTTTTCTGTTTTTTTCCGAAAGTATGGGCGCAGGCAGATGAGTGACGGGGTAATTTGCATTAACGACCCCCGCAAAATCAACGGAGCCCTTTTTTGAATATATGTGAAGCTCAATATATCTTGCGCCAAGCCTCAAAAACGGATGGAAAAAGCTTTCGTTTTCGCTTTTTACAATATAGCGCGCCGCAAAGTTTCTGTTTCCGAGCCGCGCACGCACTCTGCCGTCGGCAATATGCTCGCCGTAGCCTATAAGCACCTCGGTACCCTTGGGAAGGGAAGCGGCAAGCTCCAAAAATCCAACGCTTTCGCTTAAAAGGTCAAAGATCACAAAGACCCCGTCGCCGTCCTTGATATCCCATGATATTTTATTGTCCGATACCGAAAAGCCGTCTTTTCTTTCGGTGAGAATTGCATTCTGAATACGCTCGGCTTTAAGCAAAAAGCCTTCCTTTTCGGAGAAGCTTCCGAATTTCACCGGCACACCTGCCGTTTTTCTTGAAATATCGGCTTTTTTTATCCTTCTTTCAAACAAACGCTTTTCCTTTTTTGCCAAAACGCTTTTTTGAAAAACGGTTTCCGACGCATTTGCATCATAGCTGAAATTGAAGTTAAGCTGCGGCGAAACAAGCTCGGCATCGGGGAGATAACGGTTGTTTCTTCCCGAAAGGATATCCATTCCCGAAGCCAAAACACAGCCTTCTCCTTCAAAGACGGAGAATATAACACCCGCCGTTTGCTTTCTCACGGTGCTGGTGTTGACACCGCTTGCAAACTGGGTGATCAAAAGCTCGTTTTTGCCCTCTTTTACAAAGGAAGAAAGGTCAAGCCTTTCATATATCTGATGCTCCTCGTAGTCAGCCATCTGTCCGCAGTTTACGAAAACACCGTTTACCCACACCGCGTATGCGGAGTAGGCGGAAATATAGAGAACGGCGGAATGTGAAGATATCTCAAACTCCGCCTTGTAATCGAAATATCCGTTTTCAGTGTGCGGATCCTCGTTTTTAACGAATATCCATTTTGCTTTTTCAAAGGGATCAAAGGTCATAAAATCACCGTCAGTAATTATACTTTTTTCTGTTTGCAAAGAGGAAAACAAAAGTCACCGCAACCGCCATTATTTCTGCGGCGATTATTGAGAGCCAGATGCCGTCAAGCTCCCAGATAAGCGGAAACAAAAGCACGGCACCCACCTGAAAAACAAGAGTACGAAGAAAGGAAATGACCGCCGAAATAAGACCGTTGTTAAGGGCGGTGAAGAAGGATGAGCCGAATATCGCTACACCCGCAAAAAGAAAAACAAAAGCATAGAAGAAAAAGGCGCGAGAAGTCATTTCGAGAAGCTCACCGTCATAGCTTGTGAAGATAAGGGAAAGCGGTCTTGCAAGGATCTGGCAGGCAACGAACATCAAAACCGAGCAAACGGCTATAACGGCAAAGCTCTTTTTCAAAAGGCTTTTTAGCTCTGCATGGTTTTTTGCGCCGAAGTTATAGCTTATAACGGGTGCCGAACCAACGGAGAAGCCTATAAAGACACCGTTGAAGATAAGACTTACGTACATAAGCACTCCGTAAGCGGCAATGCCGTCCTCTCCGGCATAGTGAAGAAGCTGAGTGTTGTAAAGCATACCTACGACCGACATTGAAATATTGGTCATAAGCTCCGAAGAACCGTTGGTAACGGTTTTTAAAATCGCCCTTCCGTCAAATTTTGCCCTTCCGAGCTTTAAAAGCGAGGAATTTTTCAATGAAAAATATATAAGAGGGAAAAGGCCGCCCGCAACCTGACTCAATGCAGTTGCAGCCGCCGCACCGAAAAGACCCAAGCCGAAAACGGCAATCAGAAGCGCATCCAAAATAATATTGGTGAAGCCCGAAATAAGCGACATATAAAGCCCGAGCTTGGGCTTTTCCGCAGTTATGAAAAGCGACTGAAACTCAAACTGCAAAATACAAAAGGGAATTGCCGAAATAATAACTCTTCCGTATAAAACCGAGTTTTCCAGAAGCTCGCCCCTTGCGCCGAGAAGCGTTGCAACGGGTGCCAAAAATATGTTTCCCAAAACCGAAAGCAAAACGCCCACGGCAATCGAAACATATACGATAAGCGAAAAAACCGAGTTTGCTTTTTCACCTTTTCCCTCGCCGAGCGTTTTGGCAATGAGAGCGCTTCCGCCGCTTCCGAACATAAACCCCATACCGCCGAGTATCATAATAACGGGCATAATGAAATTAACTGCGGTAAAAGGTGCCTTTCCAACGAAGTTTGAAACGAAAAAGCCGTCAACAACGCCGTAGATAGAGGTAAAAATAAGCATTGCAACCGAAGGCAGGGTAAAGCGTATAAGACGCTTTAAGGTAAAATGGTCCGAAAGCCTGATCATTTTTCAAAGCTCCCGAAGCTGTCGTTTATAAATTTTGCCAGGGTAGGAATAAGTGACTTTATCTCCTGACCGGTGGTATTCACGGTGATGTGGTAATAATGCGGATCGCCCCACGGAATATCGGAAATAAGCGCACGTGTCTCTTTTCTGCATTTGTCAATGCTTTTGATCTTCGCCGTCATTTCCTTTTCGGTAAGCACCTTTTCGTCGTTGCTTGCTCTGTCAAAGCAACGGGAAACTCTTGAAAGCATCTCTGCACAGACGAATATGTTAAAGGGCTTGTATTTTTCCAAAATAACGTCGGCGTTACGTCCGACTATAACCGCATCTCTTCCCGAAGCGGCAATCGACTCCAAAACCTTTTTCTGCTCAAGGAGCAGATTGGTCTTTGAGGTCTGAAAAACGGGAATGGAAAGAAAAGAATTACCGAAGGTAAGAGGAATGCTCTGCCAGTCGCCGCTGTTAAGAGTAGCTTCAACGTATCCCTCGTCAAGACCGCTGTTTTTCGCAATTGATGTAATTATCTCTCTGTCGTAATAATCAAATCCAAGCTCCTCGGCAAGACGCTTTCCGAGCTCTCTGCCACCGCTTCCGAATTCGCGGCTGACGGTAATTATCTTCATAAAGATTCTCCTTTAACTGTTGATATTTAAAATCCGGTAGGGAAGGTTATCTCCTTTTATTTAAGTATATCACAAATAAAAGGAAACTACAACAGAAAAAATAAAAAAAGCAACCTTGACTTTTTTTGCCGTCGAAATTATAATATATAACAGAAAAGAGGTAGTAAAATGAAAAAAGTACTGTTTTTATGCCACGGCAATATCTGCCGCTCTCCCATTGCGGAGTACGTTTTTAAAAATATAACGAAGGGGACCGACCTCTATTGCGAATCAAAGGCGGTATCGGCAGAGGAACTCGGAAACTCCATCTATCCGCCCGCGGCGGCGGTGCTTCGCGCACACGGCGTGCCGTTCGGACCTCATCGCGCCCGTCAGATAGAAAGGAAGGATTACAACGCCTTTGATCATATAATAGTAATGGAAAGCTATAACGTTCCCCGACTTATGAGAATAATCGGCTCCGACCCCGAAAACAAGGTCTCGCGCCTTCTCGATTTCACCGCTGCTCCCGGTGATATTGAGGACCCCTGGTACAGCGGAAACTTCGAAAAGGTCTATTTGCAAATCGAAGAGGGCTGCAAAGCGCTTTTTGAAAAAATCAGATAAAAAATGTGTTTTTCTTATAAAAAACTGTTGCATTTATCAAAAATGTATTATATAATAAATATAATAAATTTTTTCGAAAGGAAAAAAAGAAAATGAAAAAAATCTTAAGCATAGCACTCACCCTTACCCTCATTTTGGCTCTTGCTGTTATGCCCACCAGCGCAGCTTCTCTTTCCGATAACTGGACTGAGATCTGGAACATGGTTGACGGAAGTGGCTGCGGCGAGATCGTAGTTGCTAACGACGGATCTATCTATTTCGATAGCGAAATCGGCGGCTTCCACGGCGCAATCGGCGTTACCTACAACGAAAAGGTAGCAGTTGACGGTCTTGAAATGCACCTCAACATCGAAAACCTTTTCACCGGCGGCGAAACCGTCTGGCTTCCCATTGTTCTCGGTCAGCTTGTTTCCGTAAACCTTTCCAAGGATAAGGCAACCGATTACGTTCCCTACGATGTAAACGGTATTGACGCTAAGATTGATGAAAACAGCATCAACCCCAACGCAGGCTTCCAGAGCGGCCTTGACGTAAAGTGCCTCTCCACTGCAGCAGTTACCTTCACTCTCAATGAGAATGGCGAAAACTACGCTCTCTTCGGCGCCTTGGCTTCCGCTATCAAGATCAGCTACGACGTTGCCGTTCCCGCAGTAAAGAGCGGCGACGATTTCCTTCTCAAGTTCGTTGTTGACGGCGAAAACGTTAAGATTCTCATCAACGGCGTTGAAACCGGCGTTACCTTCCTCGCAGCAGACGTTTTGGACGCTGACGGCAAGGCATACCTCTCTATCAGCAACCAGGGCTACGGCTCCGCACACGCAGCACTTACCGTTAAGTACATCAACGGTGTAGCAGCTAACGAGTGGGCAGGCGAAGCAGGTTCTTGCGCTCCCATCACTCCCGACGAGCCCGAGACTCCCTCCGAGCCCGAGACTCCTTCCGAGCCCGAATCCTCTATCGTTGTAAATCCCCCCGCTGAAAACAAAGGCGGCTGCGGCAACAAAGCATAATTTAAAAGCTTAAAATTAAAAAATCCACCCGAGAGGGTGGATTTTTTTGTGTAAACGGTTGAAATTTAAGATGAAATGCATTATAATAACTATATAAAAATTTTCGAAAGGAAAAAGAAAATGAAAAAGATCATAGCAATAGCACTTACTCTTACTATCATCTTGGCACTTGCAGTATCACCCAGCGCAGCTTCTCTTTCTTCAAATTGGGAAGAAATCTGGAACATGGTTGACGGCAGCGGCTGCGGCGAGCTTGTAGTTAACGGCAAAGGCGAGATCTACTTTGACAATGAGCTTGACGTATGGCACTCGGCAATCGCAGCGGTTTATCAGGAAAAGGTAAAGGTTGACGGTCTTGAAATGCAGTTGAATATTGAGAATCTCTTCAACGCTCCCGATCCCATCTGGCTTCCCGCTTGCCTTGGACCCGTTGTAACCGTAGGTCTCTCTGCCGAAAAGGGAACTACCTTGCTTCCTCACGATGCAAATGGCAACGGCGATTACGATCCCGAAACCTTCAAAAACACCATGGCAGGCAACAAGGTCGGTCTTGACACTCTCTGCGAGAAGACTGCAGCGGTTACCTTCACCCTCGTTGAGAACGATACCGATTACGGAATCTTCGGCGGCATGGCATCTGCAGTCAAGGTTGGCTACGATGCACCCGTAAAGACCTCTGTTAAGAGTGGCGATGATTTCATTCTTAAATTCGTTGTTGACGGCGAGGACGTTAAGATCCTCATCAACGGCGTTGAAACCGGTGTTACCTTCAAGGCAGCTGCCGTTTTGGATGCTGACGGAAAGGCATACCTCGCATTCACTTCTATCAATAACGGCACCGCTCCCATTGGCTTAACCGTAAGAAATATCAACGGTAAGGCTGCAAACGAGTTTGACGGTTCTGAAGGCACCTGCCCTCCCATCGGCGGCGGTGAAGATACTCCTTCCTCCTCCGAACCCGCTCCCTCCGAGCCCGCTCCTTCCAATCCCACTGCCTCTGCTCCCGCTGAAAACAAAGGCGGCTGCGGCAACAAAGCATAATTTAAAAAGCTTAAAATTAAAAAATCCACCCGAGAGGGTGGATTTTTTGTTAAATTATTTCCTTTTAATATCGTGCCTTACAATTCCGAGGACTATCGAAATAATGCTGAGCACCTCACAAATGATGGCTCCTATTGCAACGTTAACTACGTTGTAGATAAGCCACGAGGGCGAGCTGATAAGCCCCGCTAACCTTATAGCCTTCGAATCGTCCTTGCTGTAGCCTACCGTGAGGGCGGTAAGTCCTATAACGGGAAGAAGCTCAATGATCGCGTTAAAGAGGGTGAGATCCTTTCCGAAAAGGGTAAAGGTTGCAACGTATGAAAGGATATAAATGACCTCAAACACCGCGATCCATACAGGGCTGTCGGCTTTAAGCTTTTTCTTATCGTAAAAAATCAGACCTCTTACAGTATCAACTGCGTTTAATATTCCGCCCGTAAATGCACCGAGCATAAAAAAGCTTATTGCAAAAAGGGTGGACCCGAATAGATGGCAGATTATAACCGATTCTCTCTTTTTGAACTGAAAGGAGAGAATATTAAACGCCATGGCAACGATGCCTACTATCTGTGCCGCTGTTTCCATGGGTCGGTTCAGTCCTCGCCGTACTCCGCAATGTAGGGGAGATTTCTGTAAAGCTCGCCGCAGTCAAGATCGTAGCCGATAACGAAATAATCGGGAATAGTGAAAAGCGAAATATCGGAATTGAAGTCAACCACACGTCTTGAGGGCTTGTCAAGCAGGGTAACGACCTTAAGAGAAAGAGGCGCTCTCGCCTTTAACATTTCGGAAACCTTTTTGAGAGTTCTGCCGGTGTCTATAATATCCTCAACAAGAATAACGTGATAATCCGAAATATCCTGCAAGATATCGAGAAGTATCTTTACGTTACCCGAAGAAACGGTGCCGTGACCGTAGCTTTTTGCACACATAAAGGAAACCTCGGCAGGTATAGTTATCTCACGGCAAAGGTCTGCCATAAAAATAAAGGATCCGGTAATGATTCCAACCACGAGAAGAGGCTTACCGGCATACTCTTCGTTAATTTTTGCGGCAGTTTCCTTGATTTTGGCCTTTATTTCTTCCTCTGTGATGATTACTCTTTTGATCTTTGAATTATAGCTGTCCATATCCCACAAGTCCTTTATAATGTAATGATATAATTATAACTATTTTTTCGATAAAATGCAACAAGAAAAAGCAAAAAAGACACCGTAAAGATGTCTTTTTGAAAATTTCAGCAAATTTTTCCGGGATTTAAAATGTTCTTTTCGTCAAAAACAGACTTGATGCCCTTCATAAGATTGACGTGAATTTCTCCGTACTGACTTCTTAAATAGCTCTTTTTAACGAAGCCTATTCCGTGCTCGCCCGAAACAAGACCGCCCAGCTCCTCCGCCTTTTGATACATACTGTCAAAGCAGGCGGTAAGCGTCTTTTCCCATTTTGCTTTTGAGAGCTTATCTCTGCAGATATATACGTGAAGATTTCCGTCGCCCGCGTGTCCGAAGCTGGGGATTCTCACGCTGTGTATTTCCGCGAGGGTGTGGGTGAATTTTATAAACTCGTCTATCTTGTTAACGGGGACCACGACGTCGCACTCGTCCATTTCCGTAGTCGAGGCCTTTATCGCTTCAAGGAATGCGCCTCTTGCCGACCACACCGATTTCTTTCGCTCGTCGGTATCAACGATATAAACGTCAATGGCGCCTATCTCAAGACAAAGGTCGGCAACGACCTCCATATCCTTATCGACCTGCTCTTTGGTGGTGCCGTCGAAGGTAAGCAGTATGTAGGCGTCGTTTTTGCTGTCGGGGAATTTCTTGCCGAGATAATCCTCCGCAAAGAGAATGGTATCTCTCGACATATATTCGATAGCGGTGGGAATGACCTTCGAGCATATTATTTTCGGAACCGCCTCGATGGCGCTTTTCATATCTCCGAAGGGAACGAGCAGGCTTATAGAGTGCTTCGGTAACGGTATTAGCTTTAAAACTGCCTCGGTAATGATGCAAAGGGTGCCCTCCGAGCCGATAACGAGGTCCTTCAAGCTGTAGCCCGAGCTGTTTTTCGCAACCTTTCCGCCGAGAGTAATAACGTCGCCGTTTGGCATAACTACGGTAAGCGACCTCACGTAGTCACGGGTCACGCCGTATTTAACGGCTCTCATGCCTCCCGCGTTGGTGGATATATTTCCGCCTATGGTGGCAGATTTCTCACCGGGGTCGGGCGGGTAGAGAAAATCGTTTTGCTCTGCAAACTCGGAGATCTCCATAAGTAAAGCGCCGGGCTGAACGGTAAGAGTGAGATTGTTTTTATCAAGCGAAAGGATCTTGTTCATTTTAGTGGTTTCAAGCAAAATTCCGCCCATAATAGGCACAGCCGCGCCGACAAGCCCCTTTCCGCTTCCTCTTACGGTAACGGGAATAACTCTTCCGTATGCGTGCCTCATTATTTCAGAGACCTCGTCGGTGGAGGAAACTCTTACCACGACGTCGGGCATTTTTGAAATACCGCCGAGCTCGTCGTGCGAGTAGTCGGGGCTTATCTCGTCACCGACCATCACGTTTTCATTGCCGACGATCTCTTTTAAAATCAAAATATCATCAGAAGTGACTTGGTTATACATTTTTTTTCTCCCTTATTTTCGAAATCAGCCTCGGAACTATCTCGTTTACGTCGCCCACAACGCAATAGTGAGCAATATCGAAGATAGGAGCGTTTTTATCGGTGTTTATTGCAACGATGCAATCGGAGGATTTCATTCCCGCCGCAAACTGAACGGCACCCGAAATTCCAAGGCAGATGATAAGCTTCGGCTTTACCGTTCTTCCCGAAAGACCTATCTGCCGCTTTGAATCAAAGATGCTTGTCTCGACCAAGGGACGTGTGCAGGCAACTACGCCGCCCAAAAGCCTTGCAAGCTCCTTGGCGTTTTCAAGAGTGGCTTTATCAAGCGCCCCTCTGCCGACGGCGACGATGACGTTTGCCTCCGAAATATCAATATCGGTGGGCTTTAAAGAGGTTGAGAGAACGTCGATATCCGAAACCGTCATTTCAAAAGGAACCTCCATCTTAACGATCTCGCCGTGAGGACGGTCAACGGGCATCGGCTCGGAAAAGACCTTATATCTCGCGGTGCAGAACTGCGGACGGGTGTTTGGGGTAACTATCTGTGCCATAATATTTCCGCCGAATGCGGGGCGTATCTGCACGAGATCGGTGTTTTCCTTCATTTCAAGAACGGTACAGTCTGCGGTAAGCCCCGTTCTGCAACGGGCGGCGATTCTGGGAGCAAGCTGTCTGCCGAGGTCGGTTGCGCCCACAAGCACCGACGAGGGCTTTATTTTTGTTATAAAATCGTGAAACGCCGCGGTAAACGGCTCTATTCTGAAATCGGCAAACTGCGGATGATCGTAAACGAATATTTTATCTGCGCCGTAGCGAAGAAGCCTTTTTGCGTTTTTGTCAAGCTGATAGCCTATCATTATAACGTAAACGGGATGCCCCGTGACCTTGCTTAATTCTCGTGCCTTTCCTATAAGCTCGCAAGTAACTCTGTGCAGCTTGTTTCTGGTGCAGTCCGCAAAAACGCAAACACCCCTCCACTCCGACTTGTCAACGCTTTTTTTGGCGTGAAGGTCATCGTGAAACTCAATAAGACCGTCGCTTTTTCTCACGCATATTTTACACATCTTGCAGGCTGCGGAGACGGTAAGCTCCGCTCCGTCGTAGGAAAGAGCGTTAAACGGACAAAGCTTGACTGCCGCTTCGGCGGTTTTTGGGGTCAAAAGCTTTTTATTTACAACGAGATTTCCCATTTATTTATCCCCCTCAACCATCTTCTTTGCCAAAAGCAGCTCGAATATTTTTTCCGCCTGCTCCTCGGCATTGCCCGAAACCGTTTCCTTCGTTTCGTTCTTTTCGGGCGGGAAGATCCTTTCAACCTGCGTTGCGCTGCCGTTTAAACCGTAGCGCTCTGCGACCTTGTCGTCAAAATCGTCAAGTGACAAAAACCTCACGGCACCGTCGCCGATGGATTTCTTGATTTTATAAGAGGGAAGCCTCGGGGTGTTGATATCTCCTTCAACCGATAAAAGACAGGGTATATTTATCGAAAGCTTAACTATCTTATCGTCAAGTCCCACGGTCAAAAAGAGCTTATTATCCTTAATACCGTCAACCGAGAGGACGTTTGAAACGTTCGGAATACCGAGATACTCCGACAGCTCGGCGCCCACCTGCGCGGTATCGCCGTCGGTGGTCTGCTTTCCGCAAATGATGATATCGTATTTTCCGCTTGCCTTTATACCGTGAGAAAGGGTGTGAGCGGTTGCCAGAACGTCGGCACCCGCGAAGCGTCTGTCAGACAAAACGGTACCTCTCGCAACGCCCATACAGACCGTTTCGTTGATAACCTCCTTTGCCTGCGGCGGTCCCATGGTTATGGTCTCCACCTCGGCGCCGTATTTTTCCGAAATAAAAAGAGCCGTCTCTATCGCGTAAAGGTCGTAGGGATTTATTTTGTTGCCGGAATTGTTCCTCTTCAAAACTCCGGTAACGGGATCGACCTCAACGTTTGATGAGCCCGGCACCTGCTTGACACAAACCAAGATTTTCACAAACTACCTCCAAAAAAAGAAAATATGTTATAATTAGATTATAACATATAGTCGTTTTATAGTCAATCCATTGTTAAAATGATAACGAAATTATTTGAATTTGTGCAAAATGTAGAAAAACAAAAAATAAGCGAAGACTTGAAGTCTCCGCTTATCCTTTTAAAAATCGATCAATCACCCAAACGGAAGGTTATACCTCCGCCGTTTCCTCCGCCGTTGTCGCTTTTGACCTGAATGTAGGGAGCGATTCTCTCAGCGGTGTTGATAACGGGCATAGACTGAATATAAACCTTGCCCGGACCGGTAATTCTCGTATTAAAGATTCCCTCGCCGCCGAAAAGCACGTTTTTAAAGCCCTTTACCGTTTCGATCTCCATACTGCAGCTTTCGGTCATTGCGGCAAGATAGCCGGTGTCAACGATAATGCTTTCGCCTGCATTGAGGTTGTATTCCTTGCAGTAACCGTCGATTTCAAGAAAAACGGTGCCGCTGCCGGAAATTTTCTGCATAATAAAGCCCTCACCGCCGAATAAGCCGCCTCCGAGCCTTTTGTTGATATAGACCGAAAGGTCAAGCCCTTTTTCCATTGCAAGAAAACCGCGCTTCTGCACGACTATTGCATTTCCCTCGGTGACCTCATAGGGAATTATCGAGCCGGGAAAGCTAGAAGCAAAGGCTATCATACCGCTTCCGCCTTCCGCAGTATATTCATTTATAAAAAGTGATTCGCCCGAAAACATTCTTCCGAAGACCTTTTTAAAGCCTCCGCCCGAATTTGTGGTCATTTTCATATTGGGGCTCATCCAGCTCATCGCTCCGCTTTCGGTGCAAAGCGACTGACCTGCCTCGGGATAGCAAATAACAACGGGCAGATTGCCGCCCTCTATCTCATATTTTATCATAACGGTTCTCCTTTGCCTTTTTATAATTATATCATATCCAAAGCGGCTAAATCAATAAAAAAATAAAAATATATATACAAACTAAAATATTTATGATATAATAAAATCAAATTTATCGGAGGTAACGCGCATTGGAAATAAAAGAAGCCATAAAACTTCATATAAACCGATATCCCGAAAGTGAAACGGATGATATTTTCAAGCTTCTTTATCAAAGCGTCTTCGGCTGTGATCATTTCGTAATCTCGAAGGAAAGAGCGACCGAGCGTATAATTTCCGAGGCATCGGGTGAAATACCCGAAAGAGAGGATTTTATTGAAGATATCGGCGGCAATTATTCGAGGATCTATTTAAATTGCATTGAAAAGGGAATTTCCCCCGAAACTCTTGCCGCGATATTCGAGCTTTCCTCAAAAGAGGAAAAGGGGATAATAAAGGAACTGGAAAAAGGCTTGGAAGCGGCTTATGAAATAATCGGAAGAAACGACGATTTCAAAAAAGCGGCGTTTTCATGGAAAAAGGCGGGCTATCCCTCCATTCATCATTCGGACCGCTATAAGGCGGCCTACAAGCCCGCTTATCGCGTTGTTTCAAATAAGATAATTCCGTTCCTTCCTATAATAAAAACTATCGATAGCGCCGGAAATAAGCCTCTTACAGTGGCAATAGAGGGCGGAAGCGCAAGCGGAAAGACCACCTTGTCGGCAATGCTTGCGAAAATCTACGGCGCCGCCGTTTTTCATACCGACGATTACTTTCTTCAGCCGCATCAAAGAACGAAAGAGCGCTTGGCTGAAACGGGCGGAAACTTTGACAGAGAGCGTTTCCTGACCGAGATATTGCTTCCCTTGAAAAACGGAGAAACGGTAAGCTACAGTCGATTCGACTGCAAAATGCAGGCTCTGCGTTCACTTAAAACGGTTTCTCCCGCAAGGATCAATATAATCGAGGGTGCCTATTCAATGCACCCCGAGTTAAGAGGATTTTACGACCTCACCGTATTTCTCGATATAGATAAGGAGCTTCAAAAAGCACGGGTAACGGCGAGAAACGGAGAAATGGCATCACGCTTCTTTAATGAATGGATACCTCTTGAGGATCGTTACTTTGAAGAGCTTGATATAAAGAAAAAAGCAGATATTATAATAAAAATAGGAGAGTAATGTAAGAGGTAATAAAGGGGTTAAAAATATGAAACAAGATAATGAACAACTTAAACAATATAGGGAAAATAGTAAAAAGACATTAAAAAATACCGTGAGATTAGTTGTTTGTGTATATGGCAATCAATTTAATAGAGAAACTGTATATAAATGGTTAACCGAATTTTGCTTTTTTAAACCCACGCGAATGTCAGTGTCTAAAGACGGACGATATTTTACTAAAAGATACAATGAATCGGCTTTTGAAGAAGCAGTTCTAAATAATAACGTCAAATCTTTATCTTTGGAAAATACAAAAGACGGGAACATTGAATTTAGTTCGAACGGTTTAACTGCATCATTCGAAGTTAATGTGCCTTTAGATTTATGGACAGAACGAAAAACAGAAATGATTGAGAAATATCAAGAGCTTTTTACTGAACTCGGCGGATGTTTCGGTTATGCCGTTAATTGTTTTGATGATAATATAATACAAAACCCCTGGAATACTAATATTTATAAGTTATATGAAGTTAGCGATTCCGATTTTCCAGGAATTAGTAATATACCAATTATACAAAGGGATATTTCAACGCCTTATCCTATATATCAAATGGACTCATCTTATTTGCCAGGATATAGAGAATATTATGACAAAATAGCTTTTACTACTGCGCCGTATATGTGGTTTGGTCCCGATTTTTATAGATTTTTTTCACAAGAAAAACTCAAAAAATACAATAATTGTCAAAAAAATGAGGAGTTTGCTGTTGGCTATCGTCAAATTTGCTTATGGGATGATGTTGCAGAATATAATGCTCCGTTATATCGAGAAAGACAATGGGATTTCCTGAAAAAACTTGAAATGAGGAAAATTGTAAAAGAATTGAAGAACAAACCGTTTATTATCAAAGATTCCGATTTCACACCAAACCCAAGCATAGAAATACAAAGGGGAAACTTTTCTCATGGTGGAACATTACTTGTTAAGTTTTATGTTGATAAAAATGGAAAAGTATGTTCTAAATCTGTTGCGAATGCTTGCATTCAAAGAGAAATGCAAGGACATACAATTGTTTGGCAAGAAAGAATTAAATATAATATGTGAGCACTAGAGATTGTCTAATATCTGAACACAGGGGACGGTTCTGTGTGCTGACAGTAGCAAAGCACCACATCGCACTGAAGTTTGCAATAAGGTAATAGAATATTTGGAGGATTAAATATGGAAAATGGGTTTTTGAGTTTTCTGAGGGAATATTGGCTTTGTGTTTTGTTAAGTATAATAATGGTCATTGGTATGTTTTTATCTACCATTTACGCGAATTTATATAAATCTGGTAGTGAAAGTGATATGATACGATTCAATTTGAAAGAAATGGTTAAAAAATTTTTATTGATCCTTACCGTCGTTGTAATGCTTTTACCGTTTGCCTCCTGCGGAGCAAAGCCCGCATTGGCAGACTACGTAGTAACCTACGGCGCGGGTGAGAAAAAGGCGGCAGAGCTACTTGTAGAAAAAATCAAGGAAAAGACGGGTATTGCTCTTGAGCTTGTGGCAGAAAACGTCGTAAACAGCGATCTGGTGATCTCTGTGAATGCAGATGAGGTCGGAAACTTCGAGGGAACCCTTGGATACGATGACTTTACCGTATATACCGAGGGCAAAGGTCTTCACGTTGTCGGCGGCTCCGACTATGCAACGAATACTGCCGTTACAAGACTCGTAAAGCTGATGAGTGCCAATCCTGCCGAATTTGACGTGGCAAAGCTTTCACTTTCCTACGCATTACCGTCGAGAGAGGAATATATCCAAAATCCCGAAAAGCTTGCCCTCCATTGGGAATCGGATTTCGAAACACCATCGTGGATGCTGGATTTTGAAGAGAAATACAGAGCGATGACAGACGTTGACGGAAGACTTATCTCGTGCTTACACCGCGGAGAAGCAGTCTATTATCCCGAAAACTCAATAGAGGGAATAATAAGTGCAATATATATGGGCGGCGATATGATAGAGATCGACCCGCGCCTTACCAAAGACGGAGTTTTCGTCTTAATGCACGATGAAACCCTCGGCCGCACCACAGACGTCTATTCAAAGGTCGGTAAAAACGGATTGCCATCAACGGTAAATATAAGCGATTGGACCTATGAGCAGCTTATGCAGCTGAACTTAAAGGATGCAAGCGGAAACGTCACACCTTATAAGATATCCACCCTTGAGGAGGCCATAAAGGTCTCTGCAAACCGAATTTTCATAAGACTTGACGTCAAGGGTCCCACGGGAAGCGATCTTCCGTTTTGGGATTTTGAAAAGGATATCTGGCCGCTTCTGGAAAAATATAACTGTCACTCAACCGTGCTTTATACCTGGCAAAAATTCTTCCGTGCAGACGATTTCAAGCTTGTAAAGAAATACCGTGACCTTTCGGAGAAAGCCTCGGGAAAAGCAATGCTTGGCTTTTTAAATAACAAAACCACGGCAGATGATGCACTTAATGTTATCGAAAATCACGATCTTGCTTATGCAATGAGGCTCACATTCAATTTAAGCGAATTCGGTTATGATACCTTCCTTTCTGAAAATAAGGATAGACTTGATGGCTTTAAGGGCAAAATAAGAATTTATGCCGACGTTCACAACACAAACGCGAAATATCCGCAAAACAAGGAATCTTACGAGCTTTACGAAACGCTTTACAACGCGGGAATAAACGTTCAGCTTGCAGACAAAAGTATCCTGATATGCAAATACGTTGCGGAAAACTTCACCGCAACGAAATGAATTTAAAACAAAAAAGCTATCCCCTTGTGGCACCTGCGTAGAGCAGGTGCCACAGTTATATTCGCCTCTGGCGAGTGATATTGCTTCGCAGTGATATGATGCTTCGCATCGTGATATTCGGCTACGCCGAGTTTGGCGAATAAAATAACACTGAAACCGCAAGGTTTCAATAACACTATTGCGTAAGCGATAATATCACTCCGACGCAGTCGGAATATAACTCTTGTTTTCTCTGCCGATTTGTGTTATAATGAAACCAACGAAAAGCCTCCCTCCGAGAGGGAGCCTTTGGGTGTGCGCAACCTTAGGGGGATGGGCTTTGCCTGATGTCTTTGTAATACAAAGGCGAAACTTGCGATAAACAGAACGATAAATAAGAATTTACAGGGAGGTAGACTAATGAAAGATAAAATTAAATTATTTTTAAGGTGGGCTGGAATATTTCTTCTTTGCCTTATTGTGATATATTTATTTGTCTTTTTTGGAGGCTGGAAGCTATTTGAAAGTGGAGACCCCATTTTGATTGAGGTAGGTGTCGCATTTGTTTTGTCGTTCTTTGTGTTTGTAATCAACGAAGTCGTAATGGGTCTTGAGAAGAAAGTTAAAACTTTAGAGGATCGCATAAATAAACTTGAGAAAAAAGAGTAAGATAAATTCCAATTTATCAAACAGTACAACAAGCCCCGGCAGACTTAAAAATCTGTCGGGGCTAATTATTTGTTTACTGCGGAGCAATTTTGCGCGATTGTTCAAATCAAATTAAGATTTCTCCGATAAGAACATCACGCTTTCGGGATAGCTTTTTTAATTTGTAAAAGCTTACACAGCTTTGAGCCTGTTGCTCTTGCTTTTTACTACCTGCAGGACAACGGGAACCGCGATCAGCGCAACGCCGATAAGGTCGGTAACGAGTCCGGGGTAGATGAGAAGCAGACCGCCTGCGGCGCTCAGAATTCTCTCATACCATTTCATATTGGTAAGGAAATATCCTTCAAGCGAAGCGGATACCGCAAATATTCCTATAAACGAGGTTATGCAGATGAGGATTACCTCGGGGACGTTTGTATCGATAAGGAGCATTGCGGGGTTTAGCGCAAAAACGTAAGGCACAATAAATGCGCCGATAGCAAGCTTTGTTGCGGTAAACGCCGTTTTCATCGGGTTTGCCTGTGCAATCGCGGCGCCCGCATAAGCGGCAAGTGCAACGGGCGGAGTGAGGTCGGCAACGATACCGAAATAGAAAACGAAGAAGTGAGCGGCAATGGGGGGAATACCGAGAGCAACCAGAATGGGAGCGCAGGTAGCCGCCATAATGCAGTAGTTTGCGGTGGTGGGAACACCCATGCCCAAAACGATACAGCAAAGCATCGTGAGGAAAAGTGCAATTATCTTAACGTTGCCCGCAATGGAGATAATACCGTTAAAGAGCAGATAGGCAAGACCTGTTGAAGTGATAAGTCCCGCAACGATACCTGCAACACCGCAGGCTGCGGCGACGGTTATCATACCCTGACCGCCTGCCGCCAACGCTTCAAGCAAGCGCTTGGGGGTAATGCGGGTGTTTTTGTTAAAGAGGCTTACCAAAATCGCGGCAACTATCGCAATAGCCGCGGCGTAGGCTATTGAATAGGTGCTGGTGCCTACGAGGTAGATAAGGAGAAGAAGGGGGAAAAGCAGGTAGCACTGCTTTAAAAGGGGCTTTAGCTTGGGAAGCTCTTCCTTTGTAAGACCCTTAAGTCCCATCTTCTTTGCCTCAAGATGAACCGTAATAAATACGCCCGCGAAATAGAGAACTGCAGGCAAAATCGCCTTTACCACTATGTTTGAATAAGAAACGCCGAGAGTTTCAGCCATAAGGAAGGCGGCGGCACCCATAATGGGAGGCATTATCTGACCGCCGGTTGAAGCCGAAGCCTCTGCAGCGGCGGCAAATTCGGGCTTATAGCCGGTGCGCTTCATGAGAGGAATGGTAACGGCGCCCGAGCCTACGGTATTTGCAACCGACGAACCGGAAACCATGCCCTCGAGAGCCGATGCAACAACGGCTACCTTTGCGGGACCGCCGGAGAAGCGTCCGACAAAGGCGTTTGAGATGTTAATAAAGAAATCGGCAATGCCGGTGCGCTCAAGAAATGCGCCGAATATAATGAATACCACTATGTATTTCGAGCAAACGTTAATGGGGGTTGAAAGTATGCCCTCCTTGGAATAGAAGAGAACGCGAACGGTCTCGGTTATTCTTGCAAGGAAATTGGGGTTGGTTGAGCCCCAGATAAGCGCATAGACGAGAAGCACGCCCGCAACGACGAGTATCGGAATACCGACGCTTCTGCGGCAAAGCTCGGCAAGACACAAAATGCCGATGATGCCGATTATCATTTCAAAAGTGGATATTTTAAAGTTGGAAACTATCCTTGTTGCGTTAAAGCAATAGTAAAGGAAGGAGCCGGTGCCGAGCACCAGAAAAATTATATCGTACCACGGAATATGATTTACCTTCTGCGCACCCTTTTGTGCGGGGAAAACGAGAAAGCCGATAAAGGTTATGAAAGCCATAAACGAGGTGAGACGTATCTCGTCGAGCCAGGTTGCAAAGAGGGTGACGTAAAGACAAAATACGGCAAATGCAGCAAGAATTACGGTAACGATCCACTTGGGAGCACCTTCCCATATTCTTACGTTTGACTCACGGTCAAATTTCTTCATTACGTCGTCAAGCGACATGACCTCAGTGGCTTCGGAATTATTCTTTTTCTTTTTAAAAAGAGCCATAACGACCTCCAAGGGGAGAATAATGAAAAATGGCTGAAGCGTTAACTGCAGCCATTTTTGAAAGACCTGCTAAAGAAAATTATTCGGAAACTACGGTAATATTCTTTTCTGCAAAATATTTTGCGGCGCCCTTGTGGAAGGGAACGGTGATACCCTCGGTAGCATTCTCGAGAGAAAGCTCTGCGCCCTTTGCGTGAGCGGCGGTGATAGAGTCGATATTATCGAAGATAGCCTTGGTGATATTGTAAACGTCCTCCTCGGAGGCGTTTGCGCTTACGATAAGGGTTGCCTTAACGGTAACGGTGGTTATCTCCTCGGTCTGACCGCTGTAGGTGCCTGCGGGGATCTTGTAAACGCTGTAGAAGGGTGAAGACTGAAGAAGAGTGGATGCAACCTCGCCGCTGATGTCGATAAGGTGAGCCTTGCCGTTGGTGTAGAGCTCCTGAATTGCGGGAGTGGGAGCGCCTGCAACAACGAATGCGGCGTCGATCTTTCTGTTGGTAAGGTTGTCTGCCGAATCTGCAAACGACTGATACTGAGGAATTATATCGTTCTCGGTAAGACCTGCTGCGTTAAGAATGTCGATAGCGTTGAAGTAAACGCCCGAGCCCGGAGCGCCGATGGAAACCTTTTTGCCTTTGAGGTCGGCAACGGATTTGATGTTGGGGTCGGAGGTAACGAGCTGAACTGCCTCGGCGTAAAGACCGCCGATTACGCGGAAGGACTTAACGGCGCCGTCTGCCTCAAAGGAGCGGGTGCCTGCCCAAGCGTAAGACATAACGTCTGACTGAACGGTGCCGAGCTGATAGTTGTCAGAGTCGATACCGATGATGTTAGCCTTGGAGCCGT
>JAZQKU010000031.1:0-22967 GCA_045542315.1 Eubacteriales bacterium
AAGTAGCAGCAACAGAGATTTCAGACGCTTTCCTGTCAGCAGTAAAAAGAACTGAAATCAACAAAATATTTGAAAACGCATTGCAAACGGCGGGTAACGAGTCAAGCGCATTTTCACCGGTCTTAACGTATTTTATATCGCAGCTGTGGACTTTTCCGCAACTGCAATCGGTTTTTCTTCCCAATAATTTATCTATGCTCATAGCGGTTTCCTTTAAGAATATTATTTGTTATATATATTATAAATAAAAAATACGCTGTTGTCAATAAAACGCCGTTGCAATCTCGTTTTATTTGTGGTATAATTTAACAAATCGACAAAATTCGGAGGCATCTTATGCAAAGAGAACGACTCGGAAGCCGCTTGGGCTTCATACTCCTTTCAGCGGGCTGTGCCATCGGCGTAGGCAACGTCTGGAAGTTTCCCTGGATGGCAGGTCAGTACGGCGGCGGTATCTTCGTTTTGATCTACCTTGCATTTCTTGTTTTACTCGGACTTCCCGTAATGGTGGTTGAATTTGCCTTGGGCAGAGCAAGTCAGCAAAGCCCCGTAAGACTTTATCAGAAGCTTGAGAAGCCCGGTCAGAAGTGGCATCTTCACGGCTACGCCGCATTGGCGGGCAACGTGATCCTCATGATGTTTTACACCTCCGTTACCGGCTGGATACTTTATTATTTCATAAGCTTCCTTTCGGGCAAGATGACAGGTATCACCAACGAGCAATCGGGTCAGCTTTTCGACGGCATGCTTCAAAGCCCCTACATAACGGTAGGCTTTATGGCTATCGTTGTAGTGCTCGGCTTCTTCATTCTCTCCTTCGGTCTTCAGAAGGGCGTTGAAAAGGTTACGAAATATATGATGCTGGTTTTGCTTGCTCTTATGATAGTGCTTGCCATAAACAGCTTTACCTTGAGCGGTGCCGGCGAGGGCCTTTCCTTTTATTTGAAGCCCGACGCCTCCAAGATAAACGGAAACGTTATAATGGCGGCGATGAGCCAGGCGTTTTTCACCTTGAGCCTCGGCGTAGGCTCAATGGCGATCTTCGGAAGCTATATCGGCAAGGAACGCTCTCTTATGGGCGAGTCTGTCAACATTCTCGTGCTCGATACCTTCGTTGCCATCACCGCAGGTCTTATAATCTTCCCCGCATGCTTCACCTTCGATATTGAGCCCGGTGCAGGTCCCGGTCTGCTTTTCGTTGCAATGGCAAAGGTATTTAACAATATGGACGGCGGCAGGATCTGGGGCTCGGTATTCTTCCTCTTTATGTTCTTCGCTGCCATGACCACGGTCGTTGCGGTATTTGAAAACATACTTGCCTGCGTAAGAGAGCTTACGGGTTGGTCAAGAAGAAAGGGCTCGGTAATCTGCGGAGCGGCGATCCTTCTCCTCTCGGTGCCCTGCGCACTCGGATTCAATCTTCTTTCCGGCTTCAAGCCCTTTACCTCATCATCTTCTATTCTTGATCTTGAGGACTTTTTGGTAAGCTTCTGCATTCTTCCCTTGGGCGCTCTTTGCTTCCTTCTTTTCTGCGTTTCCAAAAAGGGCTGGGGCTTTGATAATTTCATTGCCGAAGCAAATGCGGGAAAGGGCCTTAAAATGCCCAAGATCTTACGTCCCTATCTCACCTACGTTTTACCCGTTGTAATAATAGTAATATTTATCGTAGGAATAATCACCTTTGAGTTCAAGGACGGATTTACTATCCTTGAATGGGTAAAAAGTTTGTTTTAAACTGTTGCATTTTTGAAAAAAATGTATTATAATGATACTATAATAATTTTAAAGGAGTTTTTAAAAATGGATTTCTTAAAGAAAATTTTCCCCTTGAGCTTTAACGCAGCTGACACCAAGAAGTTTGTTATCAATCTTCTCATCTACATCTTTGCACCCACCGTATTGGGAATCGTTACCGCTATTATCGCTATTATTCCCATAATTGGTGCTATCATCGCATTGATCGTAGGCGCACTCGGCGGTATTTTCGGCCTTTATTGCCTTGTAGGACTTATCCTCCTCATTCTTGTTTACGCAAAGGTAATCAAATAATTTAAATGAAAATTAAAAAAGCGGTCAACTTAAGTTGACCGCTTTTTTATGTTACGTTACCTTTTATTTTATTGCCTTTAAGAGCTCTTCCTTTTTGGTTATCTTCTCAAAAGAAACTCCGAGGTCCTCTCTTCCCATGTGGCCGTAGGAGGCAAGACGGGAATAGATGGGCTTTCTCAAATCGAAATAGTTGATGATTGCTCCGGGACGGAGGTCGTAAACCTCGTTTACGGCGTTTGCGATGGCAACGTCGGAAACTGTGCCGGTGCCGAAGGTGTTAACCGAAACCGAAACGGGTCTTGCAACGCCGATGGCGTAGGCAAGCTGTACCTCCGCTCTCTTTGCAAGTCCTGCGGAAACAATAGTCTTTGCAACGTTTCTTGCAGCGTAGGCTCCGCTTCTGTCAACCTTCGTGGGGTCCTTTCCCGAAAATGCGCCGCCGCCGTGGCTTCCCATACCGCCGTAGGTGTCGACGATTATCTTTCTGCCGGTAAGTCCCGAATCGCCAACGGGACCTCCGATTACGAATCTGCCCGAGGGATTTATGAAATACTTGGTATCCTTGTCAAGAAGCGCAGGGTCAATGACCTTTGCGATGACCTCTTTCTTAAGAGCCTCCTCGATAAGCGCGTTTGAAACGCCGTCGTCATGTTGAGTGGAGATAACGATAGTGTCGATTCTCACGGGCTCTCCCTTTTCGTTATATTCAACGGTGACCTGGGTTTTGCCGTCGGGACGTAAGAAGGGAAGAATTCCCTCTTTTCTTACCTTTGCAAGCTGCTTTGCAAGCTCGTGCGCCTTTTGAATGGGCATGGGCATAAGCTCGGGAGTTTCGTCGCAGGCATAGCCGAACATCATACCCTGGTCGCCCGCACCGAGGATCTGCTTGTCGTCGGCTCTTCCCTCAAGGGCGTTTGAAACGCCGTCTGAAATATCCGCCGATTGCTCGTCGATCGAGGTGTTTATTCCGCAGGTATCGGCGGAAAAGCCGTAGGCAAGATCGTTGTAGCCGATCTCTCTTATAACCTTTCTTACTATCTTGGGGATATCAACGTAGCAGGATGTGGTTATCTCGCCGAAAACGTTAACAAGGCCCGTGGTTGCGGTTGCCTCACAGGCAACACGGGCGTAAGGGTCCTTTGAAAGTATCTCGTCAAGCACCGAGTCGGAAATCTGGTCGCAGATCTTATCGGGATGTCCTTCTGTAACCGATTCGGAGGTAAAAAGCTTTCTGTTCATTTTCATCTTCCTTTAAAATAAAAAATCTCCGCCCGGAAAAGACGGAGTAATTCGTCTCATCTCAGGCAAAATGCCACAGGATTTGGCACCTTGCAAAAAGCAGGTTGCCGGGCTTCACGGGGCCTGTCCCTCAGCCACTCTTGATAAGAGCATATTTTATTGGCTATATTTTAATATAAAAAAGCAATATTGTCAAGAGAAAACGGCGGGTTTTTGCTAAAAATTACGGGTTTTACCGTTACATTGTAATTGCTTTTATTTCTTCTTCCTCGTTAAAGAACTCAAGCACCTTTACCGCGTCTAGCTCGGCATCACCCGCAACCGATAAAACTATTGTGAAATATCCGTCGTCGCCAATCGTCGTTTTGCTGTCGCGCACTACGATTTTATTGTTAGCTAAGACCTCCTTGAAGCGCTCCAAAGCGGTGGGGGTGTTTTCAAGCCTTACCACAACGTCAAAGGAATTATCGTTTGCAAGGATTTTATCAAAGCCGATAAGGAAGGTGTGGAAAAGTATCTGAATTATAATAACTATAATCGTTGCAACGATACCGGTAGTGTAAAGACCGCAGCCTATTGCCATACCCACAGCCGCAGTCGACCATATTCCCGCCGCAGTTGTAAGACCCTTTATGTTTGTGCCTTTGATAAATATCATACCTGCACCGAGAAAGGAAATGCCGGTTACAACGTTTGTGGCAATTCTCGAAACGTCTGCGCGAAGCCCCTCAAATTCAAGCATATCAAGAAAGCCGTATTTCGAAACCGTCATAAAAAGGGCCGCGCCGAGGGCAACGATAACGTGAGTTCGAAAACCCGCGTCCTTTTGTCTTAACGTTCTTTCAATTCCTATTGCGCCGCCGCAAAGACACGCAATGAAAATTCTCAATAAATATATCCATTCGGGATTATTAAAAAAGAATGATTTTAAAGCATTTATAATAGCTTCCATATCTGTTTTGGCTCCTTGTCTTAAAAAATAAAATGTATTGTATCACAGTTTATGAGAAAAAACAAGAGGTAAGTCTATATTAAATTTATTTTTTAAAAAAACTTTCCAAAAAGGCTTGCATTTTATTTTGATTTGTGCTATTATATTACGGCAGAAAAAACTGCATGCGCCGGTAGCTCAGCTGGATAGAGTGTCTGGCTACGAACCAGAAGGTCAGGGGTTCGAGTCCCTTCCGGCGCGCCATGTAAAAAACCTTTTTTGTCTACCTGACAAAAGTGGTTTTTTACAATGATATCCGTTCCTTGCGGAACGGGTGATATATCTTCGATATGATATCTGCTTCGCAGATGATATACGCTTCGCGTATGAAGGAACGGATATTATATCATATTTGTTTTGCAAATATATCATATCGCGTCAGCGATATATCATTGAAAAGCGCAACAAAGCGTGATATAATCTGTTCAATAAATAAGAATTTGTAGAGGATTGATAAGATGCAACATAATGTTGAATTTTGGAACGCATTAGATGAATTGGTGAATAATTCAGAAATAATAATTGATAGACCAAAAGGGACTTCACACCCTAAGTATCCTGATTTCATTTATCGGGTTGATTATGGATATTTGAAGGACACAACCTCTATGGATGGTGCAGGAATAGATGTGTGGGTTGGAAGCGACGAGAAAAAGGTTGATGCAATAATGTGCATAGTTGATTTGATGAAGAAAGATTCAGAAATTAAAATATTAATTGGATGCACAGAAGAGGAAAAGGAAATAGTATACGAAACACATAATGAAACACCGTTTATGAAAGGTGTTTTAATACGTCGATAGATTCCAATTTGTCTAACAGGACAGGCACATTACTTTTGGGTAGTTTTTCTCCCAATTCTGCTCCGTTTAGGTAGTCTTTCGCAAATAAAACTACCACCCAAACGGGTGGTATTTTTGTTTTGTGAAGAAAGCAAAAAAGAAGGGAGTCAAAGGCGAGCGGGAGTGAATGACAGCCCGGTCATCTTCCGAAAAGTCCGTTTATTATCTCGATAATCTTGAATTTCACCCTTGCACCCTTCGTTTTGTTTTCCGCAAGCTCCTTCGAGGGCGGCGAAGGCGTTCTTTTCAGAGTAATAAAATAATAACGGTAAGCGCCGTCTGCAAAAGATTGCAGACGGCGCTTTTGCGTTTGGATTCAACTAAACGAAAAACGTTGTTTTGTTAAAAAATTTCTATGTTTCGTCATTTTTCTATTTACATATTGAAAATTTTAGTTTATAATATATAATATAACGGTACTTTTTCTTAAAAGTAAATAGGAGTGATAACAGTGAAAAAGAAAATGTTGACCTTGTTAATAGCAGTTGTAACGGTCCTTCCCCTCGTATTTGCGGCAATACCCGTCACCACTGCGGCAACGTTGCCTGCGGGCTGGGATTTCACCCGTCTCGGAGGCTGCTCTCAGGCGAATTTCCATCTCGGAGAGGACGGCTCGGTGGCAATGGGCTGGGGAAATCCCGATATAAATTATGCCCGTATGGCAATTGCCTACGATGCCTCGCGCTATAATAACAACTATACCGTCACTGTGGACGTAAGGGTGCCCGATGCAACCACCTACAACGGAGTCGATAACACCGGTTCACCCGTCGTAGGCGTAAAGGGAACCTTCGATCACAATGCACCCTATAACGATACATGGACCCGCTCTGCAGGAGTTATGCTTTCAAACGCTCAAAGCATAGCAACGGCGCAACAATATGCGGAGTGGGGTAATACCTACAATATCTGCTATCCTATGGACGGAGTGGAGTCCATAGGATCTATCGGCTTTGATTATTTTGTTTCACAAGGCGCTTTGAATATCAAAGCAGGGGAATACAATACCGTAAAGATCAAGGTCGAAGGCAATCTGTTGACCGTTTGGGTAAACGGAACAATTATCTGGAATAACCGCGCCGTAACCTCAAACGGCAATTGGATAGTCCTTGGCTCAAACGGCGACTGCGGCGTTTTGGAAAACTTCCCGAGATTTAAAAATTTCAAGATCGAGTCGAATGACGGCTCGGTTGAAACCTATACGGCGTTTACCGATAACGGCTGGTTGAATTTCCTCCCCGTCGGAAGCGTACACGCAAATTTCGGCGGATATAAAATGTCGGAGGGTATCGTAACGACCAATCAGAACGGAAGCATTTCCATGACGGGTGTCGGCGGCTTCGGCTCTGCGGGCATCTATTCAAACAGTAAGATAGACCTTGCGGCCTATGGCGTTGCGCTCAACCTTTCCATAACGGATGCAACCGTTCCCGGGCAAATGGGCGCCGGTGCGATAATCTATCTTTCAAAAGAAAAATTTGACGGACGTATCTGCGCCGAGGAAGTCGGCAACAATGAGGCGGAAAACGTATTGAACAGCTACGCCTATTCCGCAATTTGCAACACTGCGGTAACTGCGGCTTACGTAATCGCGCCCAACGCAAACGGAACCGCAAACGTTCACGGCGGCACAAGCTCGGTGCTTTGCAGTGCGGGCAAGGGATATACCGCCGCCGAAGCGCTCGTTCCTGATTATACGAATTTCGTCATTTCCTTTACCGCCGATGAAAACTACCTTTATTTCTTCGTAAACGGCGTGCTTGATCCCGATTATACCCTTCCGAGATCGTCGGTTCTTGATTCCGACGGCCGCGTATATATTGCAATAACCTCAACGGGCTACGGCAGCGCGATTCAGACGGTAACGTTAAATTCAATAACTCAGGTCGGAACGATAACCGCGGGAAATTACCAAAGCTGCACATCGGGCTGGAGCACTCACTCGCTTATGGGCGATTCATCGCTCGGAAACGTGGTTTACAATCACGATAATACGATCACTCTTGACGCCTCGATGGCGGAAAACTGGAGCTATGCGGGCATAACCTCAAGAGATAAAATAAAAATTCAAAATGCAACCGTCGTATTCGATACCGAGTTTACTCTTTTCCACCCGAATTCGCTTTTTGGCGTAATACTCTCAAAGGTGGTTCCCACTCAAAATACCGATCAATCGACTCTCGTTGGCGACAGAACCTATCACCCCGACGTCGGCGGCACAGAAAACGGACTTTTCATCGGTCTTCACAAGGAAACCGAAGCCTCTACTACCTACAACACCTTTATTAACGGTATAACTTACGGACTTAACAAAAACCTTGAGACCTCCGCGCCCTTGAATCAAAGGAACACCATATCCTTTAGCGAGCCCTACGATAAAGGGGACGGAAGAATCTACGTAAAGATCTATTTGAACGGCGTTGCGTTACAGGAGGTCAATGCTGCAAACGTTTCCGAGAAAATCGACGTTGAATACGATATCACGGGACTTCTTGATGAAAACGGTCAGGTATACCTGACTCTGTTTGCTGTCGGCGAGCAGCAGTACAAAACAAAGGCGAGGGTTTATTCTGTAAACGGTGAAGCACCCAACTGTACTCACGTAAAAAATGCTCCCGTAATAATCGGCTCGCAGTACAGAATCAACAGCGTTCACGGAAACGGCTTGCGCTTTGCAACAGCAATAGAAAAATCCGTGTTTAACGGCGCAGACCTTCAAAATGTTATTGATTACGGTACCCTTATAATGCCTGCCGATAAGGTCGGAAACGCCTTCAATCTCAGGCACACGGGAACGGGCAAGGTAAACGGCTATTCTTACGTTGATATTAAAGGCACGAAATATACGTGGGAGGACAATGCAACCGCCCTTGTTTACACTACGGTTTTGATAAACATACCCGATAGCTATGCGGGAGGTACGATGTCAAACTTCAACAGAGAATTCGTAGCAGTAAGCTACGTGAGATTTTCCGATAATTCCATCGTATATTCAAAACCCTGCACGAGAAGCATAAGCTTTGTTACCGAGGTAAGATAAATAACAAAATATCACCGCCCGACGTTACGGGCGGTGATATTTTATTTATCCTCCGAAAAGACTGTTTATTATCTCGATAATCTTGAATTTCACCCTTGCACCCTTCGTTTTGTTTTCAGCAAGCTCCTTCGAGGGCGGCGAAAGCATATCCTTTTTTACCGAAGCATCGGAAACAGAGGTGGAAAGACAAATTTGCGGAAACAAAACGCACCACCAGTTTTTGCCGCCACCGCCGCCGATCTCGACCTTAAGAGCGTTATAAACGCCCGCGGGCAGATTTACGTCATTCTCGTAGCTCTTTGTGGGGAAATAAGAGCTTTCAACAGAAACCCTCACTCCGTAATCAAATCCGTTTTCAAGAATGACCTTTTTCGCCGCATTCTCAATGACCGCTGCATTTTCCTTTGCGATCTCAGCGGCGTCAAAAGCATTTTCCGCCCCGTTAAAAAGCGAGGCTGTTTCTTTAAGTATCTCGTCTCTGACCAAAAGCTTTAAAGCCTGGTCCTCGTCAGAGTCTGAGGCGGCAACAACGTGCAAGCGAAACACCTCCGATGAAAGACGTCTTGCGTCCTTCATAGCGCTTGCGGTTTCGGCGGAAAGAAGAACGAGCGCCGCGACCGAAAGAAAAAGAATAAAGCATTTAAAGGTTTTCATAAATAATCATCTCCGTTTGAGAGGATTATTGCCCCCAAAAAGAAAAATTATACTATTGACAACGAAAAAATTTTGATGTAATATGTTTATATATAACACATCGAAAGGAAAAAGCCAAAAGTGAAAAAGCTATCATTTATTATTGCAACCGTTTTATTGCTCCTGTCACTTACCTCGTGCGGCGGCTATAAAAGGGAAGATGGTGACAGCGACTTGGCGGTGAAAATTATGAACTCGTTAAAACCAAATGAAAGATATTGCACTGAATACGATTTTGAAAAATACGTTCTCGATTCGCTTTTCGAGGGCAAGATCGAATACCATGAATCGATAATGCCCCTTGCAAATGAGGACGGCACTATAGATCCCATTCCTCTTATGTATAAGGCGGAAAAGATAATCTCCGTTCAGAACGCTGCCCTCACAAAGAGCTTCGAGGAGGGTAAGGACTATATTTTGGAGGACGGAAAGCTCGTCATTCCCGAAGGCTCGTCAATAGAGCTTGTTGATTACGAGTATTATTATCCAAAGGAATTTATTGAAAACCACACCTTCGCCTGCTCAAAGGGCGGCTATATAAGGCTTTTCTATGCGCCCGACGCGCATAACCGTCAGTACGTCGTAACCTATATTCACGGTGACGAATACGACGGACCCGTTCCCGCAAATAAGGGCGATAAGCTCCCGAATTTCTGGAAAAAGCTAAAGAGCGGTGAAGAGGTCACTATGGTTTGGTACGGCGACTCGATAACCGTCGGCGGCGATGCCTCGGGAATGTATAACGTTTCACCCAATATGCCGGTATATTCCAAGCTCGTTGACGAGGCTCTTAAAAAGCTTTATCCCAAGGCAAAAATAAACTATATAAATACTTCGGTCGGCGGAATGACGCTCCCATGGGGAATTGAAAACGTTGAAGAAAGCGTAAACGCTCACTCACCCGACCTAGTCGTTTTGGCGTGGGGAATGAACACGGCGGGACAAAACGTCACACAGTATAAATCGAGTATGAAGATACTACGCAAGCTTATCAAGGATAAAAACCCCGATTGTGAGTTCGTGATTATAGCTCCTATGCTTCCGAATTACGAGGCTACTCCCTTTGTAGGCGCCCAATCGGAATATTACAAGGCGATAGCGGAGCTTGAAGAAACGGGTACCGTAATGGCGAATATGACGGAAATACATAGCTACCTTCTCACCAAAAAACGCTTTTGCGATATGACGGGCAACAACATAAACCATTGTAACGACTATCTTACAAGATGGTATGCTCAAACAGTTCTTGAAACGATATTGAAGCCGTAAATGAAATAAAAAACAGCGAGCCTGTGCTCGCTGTTTTTTATTTTACTTTTAATTCATCTTCTGAAAAAAGTTCCTTGGGAAGCTCCTGCTCTCCGAGAAGCTCAATAAGCTCACGGCGTATTCTTTCAATATCGAAGGTATTGAACTTGAAGGTTATAACGTCGCCCGCGGCAAAATACAGACCGTGCTTGCTCTTCTGGTTTTCCTTAATGTCGAGCACGAAGCAGGAATTGGGCCACAGAATATCACGAGGCTCTCTGCCGATAACGTAGGAGCCCTCCATAACGGTAAGCGAGGCCTCGCCCGAAACCTTTGCCTTTCCCTTATGGACCTTTGCTATCTTTGACTCGATAACGATATCGTTTGTTGAGGAGATTCCCAAAAATTCAAGCAGACCGTAGGCAACGAGCACCGCAAGAAGGGTGTAGCCGAGGTTTGTTACAGAGCCGGAGATCTCGGTGATAAAGATAATTGCCGTGATGGGAGTTTTCAAGGCGGCACCGAGGAATGCGGCAACCGACATAACTATAACGGTAGCCGTCATTGCAGGGTCGATGAATCCGAGAAAGACGAGAAGCTTTGCGGTAAGCGCACCGCCTATTGCGCCAAAGGCAATGAGGGGTACGAAAAGACCGCCGGTAATTCCCAAATTATTTGCGGTAGAGGCAAAAATACATCTCAAAACGAGCACTGCCGCAAGAAGATACCAAACGGGACTTGCCTCGAAAAGCACCTCGATTATCTCGTGACCCGTGCCGGTGACGTAGGGAACGAAGAGTCCCGCCGCCGCAGTAATTGTAAAAATGAAGAAATATTTAAGATAATAGTTTAATTTTTTGGTAACGCGCCTTACTTTTCTGCCGAAATCGAAAACGAAATAAACGCCTATTGCAAAAAGTCCCGAAAAAAGACCTATAACAAGCGGCAACCAGCACTGTGAGAATGAAATGGCAACGGGTGCGGGGAAAATAAGAGAGGAGGTGGCAATACCTGTAACGGCGCCCAAAACGCCCGAGGTAAAAAATGCCGCCAAAACGCTTACGGTAGCGGTGATAAGAATGGTGGGAGTAAATCTTCTGTGTGCTTCCTCGAGGGCAAAGAAAACGCCCGATACGGGAGCACCGGTTGCAACGGCAAAGCCTGCGCTTGCGCCGCCCGTCATAATGTATCTGTCAAGTGCCTTGTGCTTGCTTCCGAACATTCTTACCGTCATTTTACCGATAGCGGCGCCCATCTGCACGCTCGGACCCTCGTTTCCCAAAGGAACGCCGGAAAAGAAGGTTATAAGAGAAGAGAAGAATGTAAAAATAAGCGACTTCCACCAGGAAAACCTTACAAGACCTCTTAAAATGGTAACAGCCGTGGGAATGCCGCCGCCTCGTGCATCGGGCACTCTGTTTAAAATGAATGCCGAAACAAAGGAGAGAAGTGTAACGATTGCAAAAAACAAAACCATTGAGAGGGCGCTTGCTTTTGCCATTGAATAAATAAAATGCGATTTCTCAATAACGAAGCCCGCAAGGACCTTGAAAAGAAAAACCACGGCGCCGCAAAAAACGCCTGAGAGCGCGGGTAAAAAAACAAAAGAAAAAATAAATTTCGAATGATTTTTCAAAGTTGCCTTGAAATCCATAATCTTTTCCTTTCAAACGATAATTTCCCGCGCTTTCGGCGCGGGAAAGGATATTTGTTGATTATTCTGCGTCCTCGACCTTTGCGTCAAGCGGTGTTTCCAAAAGCGCGGGGTTGCTCATAAGCTTTTTGAAAAGCTTTATCGACCTTGCAAAATAAAGACCGTCGCAGAATCTTTCATCGGAAACCATGCCGATCTCAAGCTGCTTGCTCTTTGTTACCTCACCCGTTGCCTTATCAATTACGGGAACGACCTTTTCTTTTCCGAGTGCAAGGAAAAGACCGGTGGTGCCAAACTCGTAAACGTGGTGGAAAATATATTCAAGACCGATAGATTTTACGTTGGTGACGAAAAACGAGGTGTGGAAGGGACTTAAATCAATAATTGCCTTGGGCAAAATGCTCTTTCTGTCCATCCACATAAGAAGATTAACAACGCCTTTTATAAGGAAGGACGGAATGCTCATAATGGTCTTTGCGAGATTATCGGTGCCGTTTGCCTCGTTGTGACGGTTTTCGTCAATCGCATCGTCGATAACCTTTATGATATCAAAGATCGATTCGGTGCCCTTGAAATGAAGCTTCAGATCGGTGCCGCCGTCATCGGTTGAGCCCTCGCGGAGGGAACGGTGGATAACGAAGCTTGTGGTAATATCAAAACGGGTGTAAATTCTTCCATTCATAACGAATCTGTTAAGCTGAGGACGGAGCGCAATGGTCCTTACCATAGCGGCCATAAGGATCTGCATATAGCTTACTTCAAGACCTTCCTTCGCTTTGGCGGCTATATAGTCGTCAAGCGGCTTGCAGGCGTAGGTGGTCTTTATCATATTCTGGCTGTCGTAGCGCTTTTTCATAAGATAGGGGGTGATCTTCTGCAAGGGCTCGATATTCTTAACTATTCTTCCGTCGGGTCGTTTTGCCAAGATAATCATCTCCAATTCAACAATAATCTACATAATTATACAACAAAAAAATCAATTTGTAAATAATCTATTAACTAAAATTTTGAAATATTACCGAATAATCAAAAAAATTTTGCCGATCTTTACATATAAATTTGACAATTACACTGAAAAAGAGTTATAATATAATATAATGCAAAAAATGACGTAAAAAAGCGAGGAATTTCAAAATGGCGTTTATTTCGTTTGAAGAGGTAGTAAAAAGATATAAGACGGGTTCGGTGCAGATAAATGCGGCAGACGGAGTTTCGTTTGAAATAGAAAAAGGTGAATTCTGCGTTATCTGCGGTCCCTCGGGCGCAGGTAAGACCACCGTTTTGAATATGCTCGGAGGAATGGACAGAGCCGACGGAGGCAAAATAACTTTAGACGGCACCGAGATCTCCGCCCTTAAAAGCAAAAGGCTCGTTGATTACCGTCGCTACGACGTAGGCTTCGTTTTTCAGTTTTATAACCTTATCCAGAATCTCACCGCACTTGAAAACGTTGAGATAGCCACCGACCTTTGCGATGAGCCCCTTTCGCCTGCCGAGGTGCTTAAATCGGTAGGCCTTGAGGAGAGGATGAATAACTTTCCCGCGCAGCTTTCGGGCGGTGAGCAGCAGCGCGTTGCAATAGCGAGAGCCATTGCGAAAAATCCGAAGATACTTCTTTGCGACGAGCCCACGGGCGCGCTTGATTACGTCACCGGAAAAAATATATTAAAGCTTCTTCACGATACCTGCAAGCAGACGGGTAAAACGGTAATCGTCATAACCCACAACAACGCCGTTACCGCAATGGCGGACCGCGTTATAAGAATCAAAAACGGCAAGGCAGAGTCGGTAGAAATAAACAGCGACCCCACACCTATCGAAAGGATTGAGTGGTAATTGAAAAGACTTTTTAAGCTTTCCTTTCGGGAGATATATAAAAGCTTCAACCGTTTCATAGCCATCTTTCTTATAGTGGCTCTCGGAACGGGATTTCTTGCAGGGCTTCTCGCAACGACTCCCGCGATGCGAAGCTCTATAGACGCATACTATAAAAAGACGAATTTCATGGATCTTCGTCTTGTTTCCACCTTCGGCTTCGACGACGAGGATATCGCCGCCGTAAAAGCAACAGAGGGCGTTAAAGGCATTTATGCCGCCTTCAGTAAGGACGTAAAGGCGTCGGTCGGCACCGAAAAGAGGGTGGCGAGAGTTGAATCGCTCCCCGCCGATATTTCGGAAGAAAATAAGGATTATATAAATCGCCTCGAGCTCGTTTACGGTAAAATGCCGCAAAATAAAAACGAGTGCGTTATCTCCGTTCATAATTCAAAGGCCGACGAAGGGCTTATCGGAAAAACGGTAACGGTTTTTGGAGAAAAAGACAGCTTCGGCGAGGATGAGGTCACCTTCACCGTAGTCGGCGTTGTAAGATCTCCGCGTTACTTCTCTGTTGAAAGTGAAAACACCTCGGTAGGAAGCGGAAACGTTGACATCTTCCTCTACACCGTTGAGGAGGCCTTTACCCTCGAGGTAAGGACCGATATATATTTGACTCTTTCGCTTTCGGGAAAAGCGGTTGCAACCTCCGAAAACTATTTCGACGAGGTAGAGGCTTTTGAGGAAAGCTTAAAGCCCGTTTCGGAGCTTCGCGTAGAAGCACGCTACGATGAATACCGTGAAATGCTCTCCGAAAAGATAGCAAATGGCGAGGCGGAGCTTCTTGAAAACCGTGAAAACGCCGCAAAGGAGTTTGAAAAGGCAGAAGCAGAATTCGATTCCGCCGTAAAAAAGCTCGATAACACCTCGAAACAGCTCAAAAATGCAAGAAACACCCTTAATAATCAGTATAAACAGTATAATCAGCTCGTTACCGACAGCAAAAACAAATACGAAACCGCAAAGCTTGAAAACGATAACGAGTCGTCACTTCTTGCCTCGGAAATAGCGGCTCTCGATAAGACTGCCGAGGGCTATGAGGAGCAGTATGCTCTCTTGCTTGCCCGCGCCGAGGAGCTAAGGCTTGAAAACGAGGAGCTTCTCAAAACCTACGAGGCAGAGGTCGCGGCGCTTGACCCCATGAAAAGCGAACTCGATAAGCAAAGCAACGCCCTTTCCAAAAACGAAAACGCCTATTTGAACGCCGTTAACGAGCTCAATGAGGAATATTACGCTTTTCTTGACGAAAAGGCAAAAATCGAAAAGGAATTCGAAAATGCCGAAAACGATATAGCCGATGCGAAAAAGTTGCTTGAAACATCGTCGCTTCCCGAATGGTATTTCCTTGGCAGAGAGGATTGCGTTTCGGCATCGAGCTTTGCTTCAAACGTTGAAAAAATAAATGCAATAGCAAAGCTTTTCCCCGTATTTTTCTTCTTTATAGCGGCATTCGTCGCTCTTACCACAATGACGAGAATGGTAGAGGAGCAAAGAGGCCAGATAGGTGCCTTGAAGGCGCTTGGCTACTCAGATAACGCCGTTCGTTTTAAATACGGGCTCTATGCGATAACCGCCACGGTAGGCGGCTCGGTGTTGGGACTTTCCGTTGGCTTTAAGGTGTTCCCCACGATAATATGGAACGTTTATCACATAATGTACGACCTTCCCGAGCTTATTTCGGGCTTTAACCTGTTCTATGCCACCGCCGCCTTTGCGGTAATGGCGCTTTGCACGGTGGGTGCAACCGTCATAGCGGTAAACGGCACCTTGAAAAGCTCTCCCTCGGCGCTCTTTTTACCCAAGGCTCCCGCTCCCGGCAAGAGAGTGCTTCTTGAAAGAATAGGCTTTATTTGGAAGCATATAAGCTTTAGCAAAAAGGTAACGGTAAGAAACCTCTTCCGTTATAAAAAGCGCTTTATCCTCACCGTTGCAGGAGTTGCGGGCTGCACGGCGCTTTTGGTAACAGGCTTTGGACTTAAGGATTCCATCGATGCGATGATTCCGAGGCAGTTTGATCAGATCTACAAATATAACCTCACGGTAGGACTTGAGGAGGGCACCGATAACGGCGATGCCGCCTATGCGAAGGTCGCTCATATACTCTACGATAACGGCGTTATGAAGTTTATGAGAATGGGTAATGAAACGGCCGACGTTTTTGCAAACGGCAAGGAAATCTCTGCCACGGTGACTGTCCCCGAGGATATCTCAAACTTCCGCCATTTCGTGGCTCTCCGAAACAGAAAGACGAAGGAAGCCATTGAATTTTCAAACGATTCGGTAATTATCTGCGAAAAGCTTTCGGAGCAGCTTAATGTCGGCGTCGGCGATAAGATAAGCGTTAAGAACTCAAACGGCAAGATGGCAGAGCTTACCGTAACGGGCATTACCGAAAACTACGTTTCCTACGTCGTATATATCTCGCCCGAGCTTTATTCCGAGGCGTTTTCCGAGGATATTAAAATGACCTCGGTCATTGCGGCGGCATACGGCGAAAAGAGCCTTCGCGACGGACTTTCCGAAACCCTTTACGAGAGCGGAAAGGTAACTATGTCGCTTTATTACGACGAGATAGCCTCGACCTTCGGCGAGTCTTTAAAGAGCATCGACAGCATCGTATGGGTGCTCATAGCCTCGGCGGCAATGCTTGCGTTTATAGTGCTTTATAACCTCATAAACATCAATATCACCGAGCGCAAGCGTGAAATAGCAACCCTCAAGGTGCTTGGCTTTACGGGAAGAGAAACCTACGGCTATATGTCACGCGAGACGATGATATTAAGCATCATCGGCACGGCGGTGGGACTTGTTCTGGGCATCTTCCTCCACGCCTTCGTAATAAGAACGGCGGAGGTAGACGCCGTAATGTTCGGCCGTGAGATAGAAACCGCCTCCTTTGTGGTCTCTGCGGCGCTCTCGATACTTTTTGCGGTATTCGTAAACGTGATAATGTATCCGAAAATCAGAAAAATAGATATGGTTGAATCGTTAAAGGCCGGTGAATAAATGAAACGCTCTTTTATCTTCGGTGCGGGAGAGGAAACGGAAATTACCGTTTTTCCCACCGAAAACGACCTTGTAATAGCGGCTGACGGCGGCGAGGAATACGCCAAAAGATCGGGAATAACACCAACTCTTTTTATCGGCGACCTCGATAGCCTTGAAGGTCGGCCCGAAACCGAAAACAAAATAATCCTTCCCGCCGAGAAGGACGATACCGACACGATGTTTGCAATAAAGCATGCCCTCGAATGCGGTGTAAGCGAGATATTTATTTACGGAGGCACCGGCAAGCGACTTGACCATACTCTTGCAAATATCGCATCTGCGGCGTATTGCGCCGATAAGGGCGCCTCGGCTTTCCTTTTCGGAAAGGGATACGTCTTAACGGTAATAAAAAACGGCGGTCTTTCCTTCGACAAAGGCTTTATTGGTACCGTTTCCGTTTTTCCTCATGGCAAAACGGCATCGGGAGTAACGCTGAAAGGGCTTAAATACGGGCTTTTTGATGCAAAAATAACTCCCGAATTTCCAATCGGAGTAAGCAACGAGTTTACGGGGGAAAATGCCGAAATAACCGTTAAAAACGGATATCTTACGGTGATCTGGGAACAAAACGGCAAAAATCTTCCGAGGAAAATATAAAAAAGCATAAAAGGCTTGACAAACAGTAATAATAGGTATATAATATAAGCAGAATAAGCTTGAAATTTGAGAGAGGTAACCGCCTCTCTCAAAAGTTTTATTAAAGGGTTTTTAAAGAAAAGGAAGGGTGCACATGGCAGGAAAGGTAACTGAGGCGCTTTATCCGCACCTCGAAAAAGCGGCAAACGAAATGGGCCTTATACTGTGGGACGTTGAATTTGTCAAGGAAGGAAGCTGGTACCTCCGTCTTTATATCGACAAGGAGGGCGGTGTCGGAATTGAGGACTGTGAAAATTACAGCCGTTACGTCGATCCGCTGCTTGACGAGCTCGATATGATAGACAAAAGCTATTACCTCGAGGTCTCCTCTCCCGGAGTCGAGAGGGTGCTCAAGAACACCGATCAGATAAAGATGTTTCTGGGAGAAAAAGTAACGGTAAAGCTTTATGAGGCAATAAACGGTAAAAAAAGCCTTGTTACGGTTTTAAAAGACGTTGACGAAAATATACTTTACACAGAAGAAAACGGCACGTCCTTGGAAATAGAACGTAAAAACATAGCAAAGCTCAATTTATATTTTGAATTTTAAATCGGAGGATAAGAATAAAAATGAACGAAGAATTTTTTGAAGCGCTTGACGCACTTGAAAAGGAAAGAGGCATAAATAAGGAATATATGCTCGAAAAGATCCGCGCGGCAATCGTTGCGGCTGTAAAGAGAGAAAGAGGAATTGCGGGCGAAAACGTCTGCGCCACCTTCGATGCCGAAAAGAAGAACGTGCGTTTCTACATTGCAAAGGATATCGTAACCGAGGTTGAGGATCCCATCACCCAGATATCTCTTGAGGATGCAAAGGCAATAAGCAGAAGAAACAAATTGGGCGGAGTTTGCGAAATTACCCTTGAAACCAAGAATTTCGGAAGAATCGCCGCTAAAATCGGTAAAAACGTTATCATTCAGGCAATCAACGAGGCAATGGACAGCTCTGTGGTAAGAGAATTCGAGGGCCGTCAGAACGAGCTTATGTCAGGCACCGTTCAGAGAATAATCCCCGGCTCAATGGCTGCAAAGCTCGAAGTAGGCCGCCACGAGCTTACCCTCCCCTTAAAGGAGCAGATTCCGGGCGAGGTGCTCGTTGAGGGTCAGAGAATCAAGTTCTACGTGGTAGAGGTAAAGGCTCCCACCGGAGAGAAGACCAAGGGCCACGAGATCGTTATTTCCAGAACACACCCCGGCTTTGTTCGCCGCCTTTTCGAGCTTGAGATCCCCGAAATATCCGACGGTACCGTCGAGATAGTTTCCATCGCAAGAGAAGCAGGCTCGAGAACCAAAATAGCAATCACCTCCACCTCAAAGGATGTTGACGCCCTCGGCGCCTGCATCGGTCCCAGAAAGGCAAGAATTACCAACATCTTAAATGAGATAAACGGCGAGAAGATCGACCTTATCGTTTACGATGAAGAGGTTGATAAATACGTTGCATCCGCACTTTCTCCCGCCCAGGTCTTAAAGGTTGACGTAAACCCCGACCTTAAGAGCTGCAGAGTCATCGTTGACGACGGTCAGCTTTCCCTTGCAATAGGCAAAGAGGGTCAGAATGCCCGTCTTGCCGCGAAGCTCACCGGCTGGAAGGTAGATATAAAGCCTTCCTCTGCCGAGTAAAAACAGAGGTGAATCCCCTTGGCTATCAAAAAGATACCGTTAAGAAAATGCGTAGGCTGCCACGAGAGCAAGCCTAAAAAAGAGCTTATAAGAATAGTCCGAAGCTCCGAGGGTGAAATATCGGTGGATCTCACCGGCAAAAAGCAGGGAAGAGGAGCCTATATCTGCCCGTCGGCAGACTGCCTTAAGAAGGCCGTAAAGGCAAAGGCGTTTGACAAGACCTTTGAGGCAAAGGTTCCCGATTCAGTTTATTTGAATCTTGCAGACGAGCTTTCGGATGCGGTAAAGGGTTAAGGTGAGTCAAGTGGAGCAGAATAATATACTTACTTCGGTGGGGCTCTGTCGCAGAGCGGGAAAGCTCCTTATCGGCTCGGAAAACACCGAATATTCGGTGAGAAGAGCAAGGAGCAGGCTCGTTATCGTAGCGGCTGACGTTTCCGAAAACACCAGAGAAAAATACGAAAGACTTTCCGAGGAATCGGACACCCCGATATATTTTACCGATATAAAAATGTCGGAGCTTGCCTCTGCCGTGGGGCAAAGCGGAATACTCGGAGTGGTTTCCACCGAGGACGGCGGCTTTGCGAAAATGCTTGGAGCAAAGCTTTCAAAATACTCTAATAATGGAGGTAAAAAATAATGCCTGTTGAGAATAAATACAGAGTAAACGAAATTGCAAAGGATTTCAACTTAAAGAATAAGGATATCACCGATATCCTCACCAAATATGCTACCGCACCCAAAAATCATATGACAGCTCTTACCGATGAGGAGCTTGCCATCGTTTTCGATTGCCTCACCCAGAAATACGCAATCGAAAGCTTTGAAAAATATTTCGAGGAGCTTAACAAGAAGGCCGCAGAAAAGGCGGAAGAGGCTTCAAAAAAAGCAGAGCCCGCTCCCGAGGTAAAGCCTGCGGTAAAAGAAGAGACCAAGAAGGAAGCGGCAAAGGGAAACCCCGAAAAGGCAGCACCCAAGCCCGCTTTTGAGGCAAAAACCGAAACGAAGCAAAATAACGTGGAAACTCAGACCATTCGCAGCCGCGAGGTCCGTTACGTTGATACCCGTACCGTTCACGTCGATCTTTCAAAGTACGATGAAAGACTTGAAAACTTCGTTTCCGATAAGACCTTAAACGCTTCAAATCAGAAGCAGAAGATAAAGAAAAAGAACGACAATAAGCAGCAGACCTCATCTAAAAGCCGTGCTGAAGAGGCTGAAAAGATGCGCCGTCTTATGCTTGAAAAGAAAAAGAAAAAGCTGCAGCACGTCGTTATTCCCGAGGAGCTTCAGGTCTGCGAGCTTGCGGCAAAGCTTTCCGCAACCAACGCAGAGGTTATCAAGAAGCTTATGCTTATCGGAGTAATGGCGTCGGCAAACCAGGTGATAGATTACGATACCGCATCTCTTATTGCGGAGGAATTCGGCGCAAAGGTAACCAAAGAGGTAGTTGTCACTATCGAGGACAAGCTCTTTGACGTAACCGAGGACGGCGCAGAGGAGCTTTGCGAGAGAGCACCCGTCGTAGTAGTTATGGGTCACGTTGACCACGGTAAGACATCTATACTCGATGCTATAAGAAAAACCAACGTAACCGCAGGCGAGGCAGGCGGCATAACTCAGCATATAGGCGCTTACAGAGTAAACGCACAGGGTAAGGAGATCACCTTCCTCGATACCCCCGGCCACGCAGCCTTTACCGCAATGAGAGCAAGAGGCGCGCAGGTAACCGATATAGCTATTATAGTAGTAGCGGCTGATGACGGCATTATGCCCCAGACCGTTGAAGCAATAAACCACGCAAAGGCTGCGGGCGTTTCCATCGTAGTTGCAATAAACAAGATGGATAAGCCCACTGCAAACCCCGAAAGAGTAAAGCAGGCACTCACCGAATACGATCTTATCGTTGAGGATTGGGGCGGCGACGTAATCGCAGTTCCTTGCTCGGCAGTTACCGGAATGAACATCGATAAGCTTCTTGAAAACGTGCTTCTCATAGCAGAGTTTAAGGAGCTTAAGGCCAACCCCAACCGCACCGCAAAGGGTACCGTAATCGAAGCACGTCTTGATAAGGGCAGAGGTCCCGTTACCACCGTTTTGGTTCAGAACGGCACCTTGAAAAACGGTGATATCCTCATCGCAGGCACCGCGGTAGGACGCGTAAGAGCAATGACCGACGATAAGGGCAAGAGAGTAGCCGAGGCAGGCCCCTCCGTTCCCGTTGAGATAATCGGTCTTGCCGAGGTTCCCATGGCGGGCGACGATTTCTACGTTGTAGCAGACGAGAGAATGGCAAGAGAGCTTGCAGACCAGAGAAAGCATAAGGCAAAGGAAAGCCTCACCAACGCCGCAAGCAAGATAGTATCGCTTGACGACCTCTTCAATCAGATTCAGGAGGGCGAGGTCAAGGAGCTTCCCGTAATCGTCAAGGCTGACGTTCAGGGTACCTTCGAGGCTGTTAAGGCTTCTCTTGAAAAGCTTTCCAACAACGAAGTAAGAGTAAGAGTTATCCACGGCGGCGTAGGCGCCGTAAGCGAATCCGACGTAATGCTTGCATCGGCATCGGGCGCTATCATCGTAGGATTTAACGTAAGACCCGAAGCGGCAGCAACCGCATACGCTGCAAAGAATAAGGTCGATATAAGACTTTACAGAGTTATCTACGATTGCCTTGAGGAGATTCAGGCTGCAATGAAGGGTATGCTCGCTCCCAAATTCAAGGAGGAGATACTCGGTCACGCCGAGATACGTCAGACCTTCAAGGTCTCCGGCGTCGGCACCATCGCAGGTACAATGGTAAAGGACGGAAAGATACAGAGAAACAGCCTTGTAAGACTTCTTCGCGACAATATAGTGGTTTACGACGGCAAGCTTGCTTCCTTGAAGCGCTTTAAGGACGATGCAAAAGAGGTAGCCGAGGGTTACGAATGCGGTATGGGCCTTGAAAACTTCAACGATATCAAGGAAGGCGACGTAATAGAGGCCTATATAATGCAGGAAATAAAGGACTGATAATATGGCAAGCTACAGACACGAAAGAATAGACGAGGATACCGCCAAGGAGCTCACTTTAATAATCCGCACCTTGAAGGACCCCCGTATTCCGCCTTTTGTCAGCGTCACCTCCGCCCACGTCACGCCCGACCTCAAATACTGTAAGGCGTACGTAAGCATAATGGGAGACGACACGGCAAAAAAAGAGGCGATGAAGGGCCTTTCCTCTGCGGCAGGCTTTATGAGAAGAGAGCTTTCGAAGCGGTTAAGACTTCGCATAACCCCCGAAATCACCTTTGCTCTTGACAATTCGCTTGACTATGCGGTAAAAATAAACAATATTTTAAAGGATATTGAGGAAAAGGAGGAAAAACGGAATGTTTCCGAAGAGGAGAAAGAATAAACCCGCATCGCTTCGTAAGGCGGCGGCTCTTCTCAAAAAAGCGGACAATATATTGATTCTCACACATTTAAGACCCGACGGCGATACACTCGGAAGCGCATTTGCGCTTATGTACGCTCTCGAGGGAATGGGCAAGCGCGTTTGCGTTGCCTGCGACAGTAAGATCACGAAAAAATACCTTTTCTTAACGGGCTCGGAGGACCTTTATCCCAGATTCAAGCCCGACTTTGTCGTAACGGTTGACATTGCAAGCCTGGGACTTCTCGGCAACGGCTTAAAGGAATATGCCGAATGCATCGACCTCGCAATAGATCACCACAACACCAACGCGATGTTTGCGCGCTGGAACCTCGTTATGGATAAGGCGTCTGCGGCAGGCGTAATAATCTTCCGCCTTCTTCAGCTTATGAAGGTGCCGTTTACCAATAAGATAACCGACGCCATCTACGTTGCCATCTCCACCGATACGGGCTGCTTCCGCTATTCAAACACCGATGCGGAGACTCTTCGCATCGCGGCGGCTCTTTTGGAAAACGGCGCAAGAATGGAATATCTGAATCAGATACTTTTCGAGCTCGTTTCGCCGAGCCACGTAACCCTTCAGGGACTAAGTCGGATCGTAGCCATGTCGT
>JAZQKU010000032.1:0-31313 GCA_045542315.1 Eubacteriales bacterium
CAAGAGCAATCTTATTGATTACTTTCATTCTAACATCTCCTTTAACGTTAGTTTGAACAGAATGCTCCCGTTTATTCAAAAAAGTTTACGTATGTAACCGCCGCCGCGACTGCGGTTATATCTGCCAATAATGCCGAAACCAGAATTTTCCATATTCCCTCTATCCTTTTTCCGCCGGTATAAATTGCCAAGGTATAAAATGTGGTTTCGGTTGAAGTTGTCATAATTGCCGCCATAATTCCTATTTTACTGTCGGCACCGAATTTTGAAATAAGCTCACTCATATAGGAAATCGCGCCGCCTCCCGAAAACGGACGAAGCACCGCAAGCGGAAAAAGCTCCGAGGGCATTTTGAGAAATGCAAATAACGGTGAAAGAAGCCGTGCCAACAGGTTACTTGCGCCGCTTGAAAGAAACATTGAGGTTGCCGAAATAACTATTACAAGTATAGGTAGTATTCTTACTGCAGTTTGCAATCCGTCCTTTGCGCCTTCAGTGAAGACCGAAAGCACTGGAAGCTTTTTTACCATTCCGTAAATTATTACCAAAACCGTTATTGTCGGAACTATCAGGCTTAACATTTTCGTTTTTTCTCCGTTATAATATTAAGTATAAAATATGCCAGAAGTCCTACGGCAAGCGATATAAACGACACAATCCAAACGGGAATTATTATTGAAAAAGGGTCTTTTGCACCGTTTGATGCTCTTATTGCCGCAACGGTTGTGGGAAATATCTGAAGTGACGCAGTGTTAAAAAGCAAAAAGTAACCGAGCGTTTTATATTTTTTCTCCTTGATCAGCTTCTCTGTCGCGGCTATCCCCGACGGAGTTGCGGCATTTCCGAGTCCGAGAATATTGGCAGAAACGTTTTCGGAAATTTTTTCCTTTGTTTCTTTTGATGCGCCTTTGAAAAACAGCTTTATAACGGGTGAAAGCAGCTTGCTGATTTTTTCGGTAAAACCGCATTTTTCCAAAACCTTCAAAAGTCCGGACCAAAGCACAAGGGTACCCACTATTGATATAACGAGCGTTACCGCCTTCTCGGGACCCTCAAGAAAGGCAGAGGCCGTTTCTGCAATTTGTCCGCCAAAAATCGCCGTGACCGTTGAAAAAATTATTAAGACCGCAATCAATGATTCAAGCATAAAAACCGCTCCTTTTCACAGTAGTTAATATGCTTTCTTTTCATTTTATATGTAGCTTATCTGAAAATGTTATGAATTCTCATTATTTGACTTGATAAAACCGAAACCATTTGCTATAATATATATCAGTATATTTAAGGAGTCCGACATAATGAGTAATGACAAGAAAATTCTCGCAAAGCGTTTCTTTCTTGACACGATTCTTTGCGTTTTTCTCTTGGTTTTTTTAATAAACGGCTATAAGCTTTTCGTCTGGGCAACGGAAAATTATCAAAGCGATAAGATAATGGAAGACCTTAACAGTAATAATAACGAAAGCGGAAACGGTCAGGTTATTATAATTCCGCCGTCTTCAAATTCATCAGATACAACCTCAGATACCGGCAGTTCCTCCTCTTCCAATGAATCAAGCGGTGAAACAAGCAGTGATGGCGAGACCTCTTCCCTTTCAAAATACGATATAATTTATCAAACTCTTTATAAGGATTTCACGGGATTAAAAGCAAGAAATACGGAAACAAAGGGTTGGATAAAGGTTGCGGGTCTTCAAAAGCTTGATTATCCCTTTGTGCAAAACAAAGACGATACTTATTACCTTTACCACGATTTCGATAAAAAATGGTCATCTGCAGGCTGGGTTTTTGCCGACAACGATGTAAATTTTAAAAATTGGAATCCCAACAGTCTCTTCCTCGGACATTCAAGAAATAACGGAACCATGTTCGGTTCTCTTCACAGATGCTTTGAAAGACCGTGGTACAGCAATGCAAGTAACCACTACGTCTTTATTACAACCGAAGAAGACGAACTGATCTTTCAGGTCTTTTCTGTTTACCATACGAACATTTACAGCGGATACGACCGACAGGCATTCACATACGAGCAGCAGTTTGCAAAATTCATTGAGGATGCGGTTTCGAGAAACGAGGTTTCTGCCGTCGATTACGGCGCTTCAACCGACGATATCGTTATAACACTTACTACCTGCAACGGCGGAGTCGGTACGACCGAAAGAGTCGCACTTCACGCGAAGCTCGTATATTCAAAAAACGATCCCTCGCTCGAAAGCTATAAATATGAATTCAAGGAAATGCCGGAAGTGCCCACTCTTCCCTCTGGCACCCCCTTGCCCTCCTACCTTCCCACTTTACCGGAAAATTCCTCAAGTGAAGAGCAAAGCAGCTCTGTTGAAAGCTCCACCGAGGTCTCGTCAAATGAAAGCACAGCGACCTCGGCGGTTACATCAGGTGATTCAGTATGAAAGTTTTAGGTTTGATTTTTTGTCTTATTTCAATAATTCTTGTTGTTTTCTTCTTTAAAACGTCTGCGGCAATCAACCGTATGCGCGTTTCCGCAAAGTTGACCGACAACGAAAGAGCCTCCTTTTACAAGAAGGTTACCGCTCTCGTTCTTATTGGCATCGCAACCGCCGCTTGCTCTGCGGCATCGGTTATTTGTATGCTTCAAGGTTAAATTCTACAAGATGAGCGATCGATGCAATAGATTCCTTTTGTAAAAGCATCATCGGCGACATCAACGCACCGGTACCGATAAACAAAACTTTTTTCATCCTTCCCGCTATCATTTCGGGAAGGATTTTTGCTGTTAAAACGGTGGCAGAGCATCCACAGCCTGAGCCGCCCGAGTGGACGTCTTGCTTCTTTTCGTCAAAGATCATAAGTCCGCAGTCATCGTAATTATCCTTAAGATATATTCCTTCCTTTTTAAAAAGCTCTCTTACTATATCGGAGCCGATTTTCCCGAGGTCACCCGAAAGGATTATGTCAAAATCCTCGGGCGTTAGGCCCGTGTCATTGAAGTATGCAAAAAGTGTATCAAAAAACGCAGGCGCCATTGCCGCTCCCATATTGTTGGCGTCTGTTATTCCGAGGTCAATTATTCTTCCAACCGTTGCACGCTTAACAATAACGGGGTATTTTCCTCTCTCTGAAGAAAGGGTTACCGCTCCGCTTCCCGTTACCGTCCATTGAGCGGAGGGCGGTCTTTGTCCTCCGTATTCGAGCGGAAACCGAAACTGCCTTTCGGCAGTACAAAAATGTGACGAGGCGGCGGAAACGGTGTTTTTTGCATAACCGCCGTCTATCATAAACGATGCAACGGCAATGCTTTCCGCCATAGTGGCGCAAGCATTGAACAAGCCAATAAAAGGAAGGCCGAGCTCACGCATACAGTAAGAGGTTGCAGTGCATTGATTTAAAAGATCGCCGCCTATTGACAGGTCAAATTCCTCCTTCCTCTTACCGCTTTTATCTATTGCAAAATCTATTGCGCGCCTCATAAACTCCGTTTCGGCAAGCTCGTAGCTGGCTTTTCCAAGACCGTCGTCACTTGCAACGAAGTCAAAAAGACTGCCCAAAGGGCCTTCCATTTCCTTTGTACCCGCCGCAGAGCCGTATCCTGTGAGATAGACCGGAGATGCAAACTCGACCGTTCTTTTTCCTATTCTTTTATACATTTTATCACCCGTGCTTTTTTATTTTTATTTTGACTTGATTTGCCTTGAATTATTCGGTAACTTTTTTATTTTTATCATTGACAAATCTATCGTTTGGGTGTAAAATATATAAGTAAGGTTTACACGACTGACGGAGCCCGCAGATAACTGCGATGAAGTGTAAATTATAATCGCCGACCGTCTGGGCAAATCGGAGTTGTGCCGATTTGTCTTTTTTTATTTTTTCTCGGAGGAAAATGACAATGGAACACAAAAATTGGAACGGATTTGTTAAAAACGTATGGCAGGATGAGATCAACGTGCGTGATTTCATCCAGTCTAACTATAAGGAATATACCGGCGACGCAAGCTTTCTATCTAATGCTACAAAACGCACAAGCGCTCTTATGAGCAAGGTGCAGGAGCTTTTTGCCGAAGAAAGACGTCGCGGAGGAGTTTTGGATATAGATACCGAAACCGTAACCTCTCTTACTGCTTATAAGCCCGGTTATATTGATAAAGATAATGAAATCATCGTAGGAATGCAGACCGACAGCCCCTTAAAGCGCGGTGTCAACCCCTTTGGCGGTATCAGAATGGCTCGTCAGGCTTGCGAGGCTTACGGATATAAATTGAGCGATAAAATAGAAAACGAGTTTAAATTCAAAACAACTCATAACGACGGCGTATTCCGTGCTTACACCGACGAGATGCGTGCCGCAAGAAAGAGCCACGTTATTACCGGCCTTCCCGATGCCTACGGCAGAGGCAGAATCATAGGTGATTACAGACGCGTTGCTCTTTACGGTGTTGACAGGCTTATTGCCGAAAAGAAAAAGGATAAAAAGGCAGTTTCGGCAAGTGACTTCAACGTTGATCAGATAAGACAAAGCGAGGAGCTTTTCCAGCAGATCTCCTTCCTCGGTTATATGAAGGAAATGGCTGCTATGTACGGTTTTGACATAAGCGAGCCCGCAGCTAATGCAAAAGAGGCTATTCAGTGGACCTATTTTGCTTATCTTGCAGCAATCAAGGAGCAAAACGGCGCCGCTATGTCACTCGGAAGAGTATCTACCTTTTTTGATATCTATATTGAAAGAGATATTGCAAACGGCACCCTCACAGAGGAAGGCGCCCAGGAGCTTATGGACGATTTTGTTATAAAGCTCCGTATTGCAAGGCATCTCCGCACCCCCGAATATAACGAGCTTTTCGGCGGTGACCCCATGTGGATCACCGAGGTAGTCGGCGGTATGGGCGTTGACGGCAGAACTCTTGTTACCAAAAACAGCTTCAGAATGCTTAACACCCTTTATACCCTCGGCTCGTCGCCCGAGCCCAATCTCACTATATTGTGGTCAACCTCTCTTCCTGAAAATTTCAAGAGATTCTGTGCAAAGGTTTCGGCTGATACCGATTCCATTCAGTATGAGAACGATGACGTTATGCGTCCTCTTCACGGCGACGATTACGCAATCGCCTGCTGTGTTTCCGCTATGGGGATCGGAAAACAGATGCAGTTTTTCGGTGCCCGTTGCAACCTTGCAAAGCTTCTGCTTATCGCTTTGAACGGCGGCTATGACACCTCGAGCGGTATTCACATCGGTCCGCAGATGGCTGTTATTGAGGGCGATGCTCTTGATTTTGATACAGTTATGGAGAGATTTAACGTTTATATCGCTTGGCTTTCACATCTTTACGTCAACACCATGAACGTTATTCACTATATGGATGACAAATATGCATGCGAAAAAACCCAGAAGGCTCTTCACGATACCGACGTTACCCGCTTTATGGCGTTTGGTATTGCAGGTCTTTCAGTTGTTGCCGACTCGCTTTCGGCTATAAAATACGCCAAGGTCCACCCCATTAAAAACGAAGAGGGCTTTATCACCGAATTCAATACGGTTGGATCCTTCCCGAAATACGGCAACGATGACGACAGAGTTGACCTTATTGCAAAGGATATGGCACACACTGTTATCACCGAGCTTCGCAAGACGCCCACCTACAGAAACGCTATACACACTCTTTCCGTTCTCACCATCACCTCTAACGTTGCTTACGGCAAGCATACCGCGGCAACTCCCGACGGAAGAAAGAACGGCGAGCCCTTTGCGCCCGGCGCAAACCCGATGCATAACCGCGAGGAAAACGGCGCTCTTGCTTCTCTGAATTCAGTTTCAAAGATCTGCTACGCAGATTGCCGCGACGGTATTTCAAACACCTTCTCGATCACTCCCGATGCACTCGGAAAAACAGAGGACGAAAGAGTTACAAACCTTGTTACCGTGCTTGACGGCTATTTCGCAAAGAAGGCACATCATTTGAACGTTAACGTTTTAAACCGCGAAACGCTCCTTAAGGCTTACGAAAATCCCGAGGAATATCCCAACCTTACCATTCGTGTATCGGGCTATGCCGTTAACTTCAACAAGCTTTCGCGCGAGCAGCAGCGCGAGGTTATAAGCAGAACCTTCCACGAGAGAGTTTAAAATGGAAAAAGGAAGAATTCACTCCTTTCAGAGTCTTGGAACCGTTGACGGGCCCGGAGTGCGCTTTGTTGCCTTCCTTCAGGGCTGCAATCTGAGATGTAAATGCTGTCACAACCCCGATACCTGGAGCTGTAACGGCGGAGAGATTTACACGGCAGAGGACGTTGTAAGCCGCGCCGTGAGATACCGCGAATATTTCGGCGAAAATGGCGGTATTACCCTTTCCGGCGGAGAACCGTTGCTGCAGGCAGCCTTTGCCCGTGAAATATTCGAGCTTTGCAAAGTTAATGGCATTAACACCTGCCTTGATACCTCAGGCTCGGTCTTTAACGACAACGTCAAAAAGCTTCTTGACGTAACCGACAGAGTTTTATTAGATATAAAATACACGAATGACGTGGATTATAAAGAAAACGTCGGTTGTGATTACCAAAGAGTAATTGATTTTCTTGAATATCTTAACGAGAAAGCTATTCCCGTTACCTTGAGGCAGGTTATTATCCCAACGGTAAACGACAGCAAGGAAAACGTCCAGAAGCTTAAAGAGCTTTCACTGCGCTTCAAGTCCGTTGACAAAACAGAGCTTTTGCCGTTTCGAAAGATATGTCAGGTAAAATACGATTCTATGGGTATTCCCTTTCCCTTTTCGGAAATCCCCGAGCCATCAAAAGAAACGATGGACTGCTTGAATTCAATTTTATAATTCGGAGTTGATTACAATGTGGGAAAAAATATTGAATTTTATTATTGAGCTTGCCACCTCATTCGGAATCAAGCTTGTAGCTGCGATTTTTGTTTTCGTTGTCGGTGCAAAAATTATAAATTGGTTTGTTAAATGGCTTAAAAAGTCACCAAAGCTTGATAATATGGACGCAAGCCTTCGCTCGTTTATCGCAAGCTTTTCGAGAATTGGGCTTTATATTTGCCTGGTTATCACCGTTGCTGTAATTTTGGGTATTCCCACCACCTCATTTATCACGGCCCTTGCCTCCTGCGGCGTTGCAATAGGTCTTGCAATGCAGGGATTTTTAAGCAACTTTGCGGGCGGTCTTATGATTCTTCTTTTTAAGCCCTTCAAGGTCGGTGATTACATTGAAGCAGCCGACGGTTCGGGTACGGTTGAAGATATTTCCGTGGTTTACACCGTCCTTACAACCCCCGACAATAAACGTATTACCGTTCCGAACGGCTTGCTTACAAACGAATCGATAACCAACTATTCCGTCAATAACACCCGCAGAGTTGATCTCACCTTCTCTGCGTCTTATAAAAACGATGTTGAAGCAGTTAAAGCTATTCTTACCGAGGTGGTCACCTCTCATCCTCTCGTTATGAAAAAGCCCGCTCCTTTTATAAGACTTGCTTCACACGCAGACAGCTCGCTTAATTACAGCGTTAAAGTCTGGTGCAAGAACAAGGATTACTGGACCGTTCATTTCGACCTCACAGAGGCCGTTAAAAAGGCATTTGATGAAAACGGTATCGAGATACCCTATCCTCAGCTCGACGTTCATATTGACAAATAATTTAAAACTCGCCATAAGGCGAGTTTTTTCTTTAAATTTATTTATTTATAATCTTGACAGTTAATAATATTTATGATAGACTTTTTTTATTAAATATAAAGGGAATGTTTGATTTGAATTTAAAGGACAAAATCGCCATATTACTGTGTAAGCTTGTGAGAAGGATCGGCAAAGCCGTTGGTAAGGGGAGCAGCTTACCCGGCTCGGTTGCACTCAGATTTTCGCCCGACGTCTTAAAGCGTATTACCCTTCCCGAAAGGATAATCGCTGTTACGGGAAGCAACGGCAAGACCTCTACCGTTGAAATGATAGTTTCAGCCCTGGAGGCAAACGGTCTTACAGTCGCCTATAACAGCGAGGGTGCCAATCAGCTTGACGGTGTTGCAACCTTCGTTTTGTGCAATGCAAACTCAAAGGGCGAGGTAAAGAAGGACGTTTTGGTCGTTGAGGCAGACGAGCAGTCGGCAAGACACATTTTTAAATTTTTCACTCCCACCCATTACGTTATCAACAATCTTTACAGAGATCAGTTAAGCAGAAACGGTCATCCCGAGAGAATTTTCGGAATTATCAAGGAAAGCATTAAGGAAGGCTCAAGGCTCATACTGAATGCAGACGATCCCCTTACCGCTTCCTTTGGTTTCAAACGCGAAAACACGGTTTATTTCGGTGTTGATAAGTTGGAAAGTTCATTTACACGCTGCAATTCCGTTTACGACGACGGTGCATTTTGTCCCGTTTGCAATGCGAACCTTAAATACGATTACAGATTATACAACCACATAGGCTCATATTCCTGCGATAAATGCGGTTTTAAGCGCGATAACGTTAAATATAAGGTTACAGCCATAAATGAAGACAACATTATTTTAAACGGTGAAAGAATCGGTTTTAAGCTGCTTGGCCTTCATAACGTCCACAATATGCTCGCCGCTTATTCCGTGCTTTCCGAGCTTGGCCACGGCGGCAAAAAAACGGTTGATGCGCTTTCCTCTCACATACTGAAAAACGGAAGAACGGTAAACTTCAAAATCGGTGAAAACTACGGCACTCTTCTCGTTTCAAAGCACGAAAACTCCATTGCATACGACCGTTCCATTGCAGTTGTTGAAAAGTTCAAAAAGCCCGCTACCGTTGTGATAATCGTGGATTCGATAAGCAGAAAGTATTTTACAAGTGACACCTCTTGGCTTTACGACATTGACTTCGAAAGGCTTGATCTTCCTTTTGTAAAGAACATTATTCTTGCGGGAAAATATTGTTATGACCTTGCGGAAAGATTTTCCTTCACCTCGATCGACAAGGATATTATCACTGTTTCAGAGCGAGTTGACGATGCTATGGAAGGCCTTAAGTATTCACAGCTCGGAAGGATCTTTATTCTAACCTGCTTCTCCGATAAGCACAAGGCAATTTCGCACACCGAAATTTTACCCTTTGATTTTGAAATCCCCGAAAGAGAGGTAACGGACGATGAAAACTAAGCTTCTCCATCTTTACAGCGATCTGCTTAATCTCTACGGAGAATATGCAAATCTGCTTGCCTTAAAGAAGCGTCTTTGCGACAACGGTTTTGAGGTTGAGATAATTTCTCACAAATTCGGCGAAGAAATAAATCTTGACGGTGTTTCCTTTCTTTATTGCGGCGCAGGCACCGAGAGCAAGCTTTTAGCAGCGGCAAAGGACATTTTAAAATACAAGGATACCATTAAGGAATATGCCGATAACGGCGGCGCAGTCCTCTTTACGGGAAACGCTTCCGAGCTTTTGGGAAAGGAGATCAAGGACCTTTCGGGCAACGTTTATTGCGGTCTCTCCGTTTTTGATTACACAACGGAATTTATCAACGCCAGGTTTACGGGCGACGTAATTTGCGAAACCTCAATTTTGCCCCAGACGGTTATCGGATTTATAAACAAATCAAGCAATACCTCGGAGATAACAAGCTGTTTTGTTGAAATCAAAAAGCAATTTGTAAATCTGTTTATTCCCGAAACAGACGGCGGTATTTACAACTCTGTTATTGCGACCCACCTGCTCGGTCCTATTCTCATTAAAAATCCGCCGGTCACCGAATATTTCGTTCGCCTGATTTGCGATAAATTTGAGCTTTCCTGCAACGACTCCGAAAACGAAAACGTCTTAAAGGCCTACGAAACCAACATTTCCGAGCTTCTTGGCGGAAGAAACTTCTGATAAAAAGCATTTTCCCCTTAACGCATGAATAGATTGCGTTAAGGGGTGTTTTTTTTGAAGATAAATAAATCCTCACTCTTATACGGAACACTGTTTCTGACAACCGTAAATCTTGTTTCGCAAACGCTTGCCTTCTTTTACAGAGTTTCGATAACTTATCTTATCGGTGCCGAAAATATGGGGCTTTATCAGCTTCTGATGCCTGCATATTTCGTTATTACAAGCTTTTGTTATTCGGGACTTACCGTAGCGGTATCGAGGCTTGTTTCGGAGCATATCGCGCTTAAAAGACAAAATGAATTAAAGGGCGTTTTATCAAATGCCCTTACGGTTTTTATTGTCGTTTCAATAGCGGTTTCGGTTATTATATTTATTTTTTCAAATAAGCTTTCAAGCGGCTTTATAGGTGACGCACGCACAGAAGCAGCACTGATTATTTTGCTTCCGTGCATGATACTTACCGGCATTGAGAATATAAGCAAAAACTATTTTTATGGGTTAAATGACGTAAAAATACCCGCAATAATGGAAATATTCGAGCAGATAATAAGGATCTCGGCTGTCATTTCACTTTTGCTCATTTTCTCACCGACTAACGGCGAAACGGCACTTTCGCTCATTGCTGTCGGTATGGTTATATGCGAGATTTTCAGTGCGGTGGCTCTTACCGTGTTAAGAATTCGGCATATAAATAAATTAACCGCAGGGTACGTGCCGGATAAAAAACAAAAAAAGCATTACAAGCAAATATTTTCCATTGCAATTCCCGTTTGCTTTACCAATCTCTCGGGCGCGCTTATGGACTCGGTCAACTCCTCAATAATTCCCAAAAGGCTCGTGGCTTCGGGAGTTGCTCCGACAGATGCGCTTGAGGATTTCGGAAGGCTTTTCGGAATGTCTATGCCGCTCATTTCACTTCCGACTGTTTTTATCGGTGCTCTTTGCTTGATTATCGTCCCCTCGCTTTCAAAGCTATTCTCTTTAGGCAAAATAAAGGAGCTTCAAGCCAAGATTTCAAAAATCATTTCCGTTTCAATGCTCGTAACCTTACCTATAATGGCTTTTTTCGTTCCGATAGGACCTTACGTTGCTGAAATAATATACGGCGACAAAGCGGTAGGCGAAAACCTTGGTTTGCTTGCAGTTGCAACCGTTTTAAGCGTTTTGCAGGCAATCACCTGTTCTGTTGCCTACAGTCTCGGAAAAGAACGCCCCGCAACCTTAAGCTTCGTTGCGGGGGATTACATTCAGGTATTATTTACCTATTTTTTAGTTGCGATACCCTCGCTTCGTTTAAACGGCTTTGTGATCGGACTCATTGTAAGCACTGCGGTAACCGCAGTAACAAATGTTATTATAATTTTAAAAGCGTCGGCGATGCGTTTAAAGGTCTTTAATTGGTTTTTAGCGCCTTTAACCGCTTCTCTTGCGGTTTTTATTGTATCAAGGCTTGCCGTTTCCTTCTTTGAAGCTGCAAACTATGCTATGATGCCTGCTATATTGGGGATCGGAATATTTTCCGCGGTATTATATCTTGCAATGATAAATTTTTTCAGAAGATTAAACCTCCATCGTGGCTTTTAGTTCTTTGAGAATTGCCCGTTCCTTTCTTGATATCTGCACCTGGGTTACACCTAAAAGCCTTGCGGTTTCGCATTGCGTTTTATTTTTGAAGTAACGAAGCGCGATCAGCTTGCGTTCAAACGGCTCCAGCTTCTCTATTGCCAAAATCAATGACATTCTTTCATTAAGCTTTTCCGTCGGGTCGCTTCCGACGGTATCGGCTATGGTCCCGCTGTCCTCATCGGGCGTGAAGTCAAGCGAAAGCACCGAGTTATTTGCCTCGGTTGCCATAATGATATCTTCCTGCGAGTCACCCGTGCGGGCAGACAGCTCCTTTACGGTTGGCTCTCTCCCCAGCTCTGCCGTAAGCCTTCCCCGCTCCCTGCAAGCTCTGATATAAACCTCGCGCAAGCTTCTTGACATCTTAACGGGAGTGTTATCCCTGATATATCTTTTTATTTCACCGGTTATTACATAAACCGCGTAGGTGGAAAAGGCAGATGCCTTTGTTTCATCAAAGGCTCGCGCCGCTTTTATAAGTCCTATGCAACCGATCTGATAAAGGTCCTCGTAGTCAAAGGAATTGACGTGATAATGTCTGAGGGCACTTTTCACAAGACCGATATTCTGCTTTAAAAGCAGTTCCTCTGCCGATTTATCACCGTTTTTAATTGCCAAAAGCAATGAAATATTATCGGTGCAGGTCATTTGTCTGTGCCTTTTTTATTAAATATTTTCGTCATCGTTACCGTTGTGCCCTTACCCTCTTTAGAGCGAACCTTAAGATCGTCTGTAAAGGACTCCATAACGGTAAAGCCCATTCCCGCCTGCTCACCGTTTGTTGAGGTGGTAAACAGCGGCTCTCTTGCCTTTTCAACGTCGGCAATTCCTTTACCTTTATCAGATACCGTTATTACAACCTTTGAATTGCTGTATAGGCGCATTTTTACCGTTATGTAGCCGATTTTCTCCGAATAACCGTGCACCGCGGCGTTTGATACCGCTTCGGAAACCGCAGTTTTAAGCTCTGCAATTTCCGAAAGCACGGGATCCTGAATAGCCACGAAGGCAGCAACTGCCGTTCTTGCAAACGCTTCGTTTGACAAATGGCTTGTGAATACTATCTTTGCTTCATTTAACTTTTTCATTTTATTACCTCTCTATATAATTTTCAAGTCCCGAAAATGAAAATATTTTCATTATAGTCGGCGTGGCATTTTGAATTTTTACCTTTGGCTCTTTTCCGAGCATTTTCATTTTGTTGCATCTGCCTATCACTACGGCTATTGCGGAGCTGTCGGCAAATGAAACGTTTTTGAAATCGAGTATCAGCTTATTTGGGCGGTAAACGTCGATCTCGCTGTCGGTAAAAACGATTATCTCTCTTGCTTTTGAATGGTCGATCTCGCCGTTTAAAAAAATAAACAGCTGTTTCTTTTCCTTTAAAAATTCCGTTTTCATGATTTCCTCCGAAAAAATAAAAAATCCTATAAATAATTATAGGATTTTTTTATGTTGCTTATTCGGGAAATAAGTCGATTATTTAATTTTAAAGCATTTTAATTTCTTTTGCCGCTACGTTTTCTACCATATAGGTAGGCACAGTGGCGCGAATTGCCTCTTTTACCGCCTCAACGTCGGCACTGTCTGTGGCTTTTTTGAGAATGGCAAGCTTCTCTTCAACCTGCTCGCGGCTTACAGACTCTATCTGCTCGATAAATATCTTTTTATTATCTGTCTTTTTACACTTGCTGTAATCGACAAGCAGCTCCTCGTAAAGCTTTTCGCCGGGACGCAGACCGATTTCCTTGATGTCAATATCCTTGTAGGGCTTAAAGCCTGCAAGCTTTATCATATTTTCGGCAAGATCGAGAATATGTATGGGGTCACCCATATCAAGCACAAATATTTCGGATTTTTCTGCCAACGCCGCCGTTTCAAGCACCAATGAGGTAGCTTCGGGTATTGTCATAAAATATCTGATTATGCGCTTGTCGGTTATCGTTAAGGGGCCTCCGTTTTCAAGCTGCTTTTTGAAAAGAGGAATTACCGAGCCGTTTGAACCTAAAACGTTTCCGAATCGAACGGCGATAAAATCGGTCTTACTGTCTTTTCTCGATTGAATTATCATTTCGCAAAGGCGCTTTGTCGCTCCCATTACGTTAGTGGGGTTGACCGCCTTATCGGTTGAAATGAGGACCATTTTGGAAACGCCGTATTTCTCTGCGGCATCGGCAACGTTCTTTGTGCCGAAGACGTTATTTTTAACAGCCTCGTCGCATGCGTCCTCCATTAAGGGGACGTGCTTATGCGCTGCCGCGTGGAAAACCACCTCGGGACGGTATTTATCAAAAAGAAAATCTATCTTTTCTCTTTCGCGCACAGAAGCGATTATTACCTTTAAATTAAGATCCTTGCCGTATTTTCTTATGAGCTCGTTCTGAATATCGTAGGCATTATTTTCATAGATATCGACTATTACAAGCTCTGCGGGGCCGCCCGATGCTACCTGACGGCAGATCTCCGAGCCGATAGAACCTCCGCCGCCCGTTACCATTACGCGCTTGCCGCCGATTATCTTATCAACGTCGGGGCTTAAGGCTATGGTTTTTCTGAAAAGAAGGTCCTCGATATTGATATCCTTTATTTTGTTTTTGCTGTTTATATTTCCGATGCTGTATTCATAAACCTTCACGGAATATCCCGCATCGGTAACTGATTTAACGAATTCTCTGCGGCGCTCGTCGGAAATAGCTGATATTGCAATGATTACCACGTCAACGTCATTTTTTGCGAGCAGTTTTACCGCATCGTAGCCTGTGCCGATGATCTTAACACCCGAAATCTTGCAACCTATCTTATTATTGTCATCATCAAAAAAGAAGGCGGGGGTGTATTCGCAGTTGGGGTTATTCTTCATTTCCTTCATGAGCATTATTCCGGCCTCACCGGCACCGAATATTGCCGCACGCTTTTTTATAATCTGCGTATTTCCCTGCTTAACCGTGCGGTAGGTTGAATACATCCTGTATGAAAAACGGGCAAACAAAATAACCAAAAGCGATGCAAGCGACGAAATGAGAAGGATCGTTCCCGATACGTTTTGAAAATAAGGAATGAACTTTTTAATTCCGAAGCAAATGCAAAAGGCGCAAAAATCGGAAATAAAGACTCTTATATGATCATAAGATCCTGCGTATTTATAGATCTGACGGTATATTCCGAATATAATTCTGCAAAGGGTGTTTACGAGTGCAAACGCCGCGGCAACTATAAACAGCTTCGCAGATAATTTTCCGATAAAAAAGAACGAAAGAACGAATATGCTGTAGTATGCAATAATATCAAACAGGAATAAAATTATTCTTTTGTAGTTATTAAGATACTTTTTCATTTTTTATCACTCACATTTTTTTGTAAAAATACTTTATAAACGTCTTTACCATTGATATATTTTTTATAGAAATCAAAATACGGCGGACGTTCTTTGGTGTTGTGGCTGTCACTTCCGAAAACGATTCTATAGCCGTTTTTGAGAAGCTTGTTCACCTTCATTCTGAAAAAAGGTGACTTTAACGATTCCACGTTTATCTGATAGACCGCATCGCTGAAATTAAATTTTTCAAGAAAATCGTCAAGCTTATAAAGATCGCCGTATCTGTCGATATGGGCAATAATCGGAATGAGCTTATATTTTGCAATTATTGAATCGATTTCCTCACTCATCCACGGGCTGTATTTTTTCCAAGGAATTTCAAGCATGATATAGTCGGTATCGCCAAGCTTCAGCTTGTTTAAATCTGCCTTTTCGCAAATATTTCTTGATATCATAACCTCGGCACCGAGAATGAGCTTCGGAACCTCTTTGCCATCAATGCCTTCGGTTAAAGCATCAAGGCATTTTTTTCGTTTTTCCAACCATTCATCAACGGTTCCCGAAATATTGTAATGAGGGGTAAGACACACAGTGCTTACCCCTTGGTTTTTAAGTATCTTCAGTAATTCGAGACTTTCATTGACATCCTTTGCACCGTCATCCATACCTGGAAGAATATGGCTGTGAAAATCAATCGTCATCGCTTAAATCAACCTTACTCTTTATATCGTAATTTTGTTCGTTTTCGTTTGACGCATATCTGTATTTATATTCGTAATGGTATTCTCCGCCGTATCTTTTTTCTTTAACATTTACGTCGGTAATAACGATACCGAGAATATTTGCATTTGCAAGCTTGATATTGTTTTCGGACTTAACAATGTCGCTGTAAAGCGTGAAGTTCTGCTTTGCAACGAGCAATACACCCGCTGTTTTAGCTGCAAAGCTTTTGGTATCGGTTACAATATTTACAGGCGGTGAATCGATGATAATATAATCGTAAACACCTGATAACTCCGAAAGAAGCTTTTCAAACATTTCAGAACCCAAAAGCTCGGAGGGATTGGGAGGAAGTGCGCCGGCCGTAAGAATATCAAGGTTCTTATAGACTTCTGTCTTAAGAGCGTCTTCCAAGCTATACTGACCGCTCAAATATCCCGAAAGACCGCGTCGATTATCAAGCTTAAACTTTTTGTGTATGGTGGGCTTTCTGAGGTCACAGTCGATTATAATAACCTTTTTGTTATCCTCTGCCATTGAAATTGCAAGATTGCAAACCGTAGTGCTCTTTCCTTCTCCGGGAAGCGAGCTGGTGATTGTGATTATTTTCTTTTTGGAAACCGAAACCGCAAAGGTGAGGTTTGTGCGAAGCTGCTTATAAGATTCAATAACGTTGAATGCCGTGCTCGGCTTGATAATATCTTCCGAGCCGGTGGTTTTTACCTTTTTCCTTACCTTCTTACGCAAGAAAGGAATTTTTGAAAGTAATTCCTCCTTTTTATCCTTTACAATGAGTGAAGGAATTTCGGAAAGAACGGGAACGCCAAAACGGGCTGTTACTTCTTCCTCATCCTTTACAGAGTTATCAAACATAGCAAGAACGATAACTATACCGGCGGCAACTACTGCACCGATAAATGCGCCCAAAACAGTGTTTTTAACAGTGCTTGCGTTTGAAACTCTGGGCTCAACCGGAGTATTGAGGGGAGCAGCCGAGCCAAGATTATGATTTTTTAAATAATCGGGTATGCATTTACGGAAGGCAAATGCAATCTCTCTCGCATCGTCGGGATTAACCGAGGTAACTGATATACGGAGAACGAAGGTTTCGTCGGCAGATACGCTTACACGTCCTTTTATCTCGCCTCCGAGCTCATCGGCAACGAGGGTATAAATATCGGAGCCGTCAACCAGCAGTGCCGATTCTATTGCTTTTGCAAGAAGCTGCGATGCCTGAATGTTGCTTGCCGTAGGATTTGAGATACTGCTGCTTTCCTCGTCAAGATTTGAAATTGAAAAATACGCAGAAGTATTATATACCGGTGTTACCATAAACTTCGAATAGGTGAATGCAAGCAATGCACCCAAAACCGTTACGATCAAAATTAAATATAACTTTTTGACTACGATTGAAATTAAATCGCTTATTGTAATTTCCTTCATTATTATCCTCTTATCATTTTTGTTTCAGTTGAAAATGTCAGTTATTTGGATTCTTCGCTCTTGCCGTAAAGATTAAAGCGGAAGAGGCGGGTCATATCCTCCTGAAGCTCGCATTCGATAACGGCATTGGAAATTTTGCCGCCCTCGATAAGTCTGGTTATACCTATAACGCGGCAAAGAGCGGATTTCAAATTCATCTTATCGCCCTCGGGTGAGGTGAGATATACCTCTCCCTTACAGTTATCAAGCTCCTTGACGAAATCGGATACGTTAATGTTGTGAAGATCTACTTTATATGTCATTTTAAAACCTCCAAGTTTTAATATCTATATTATTATAATATATTATTTGAAATAATGCAATAGATTTTACGTTTTTATTTGAGATTTGGAATAAACTCCCTGTATTTCGGAAGCATTCCTATCTTATCGGGAACGTGGGGCGGAAGCTGCAAAAATACGTGACCCGGGAAGGGGTTGCCCTCTATGAGAAGAGGTCCGTTTTCGGTTATTGCGACGTCCCAGCCTACGTAGCCCACCTCGGGGAATTTCTCGGCTGCGGCAAGACACATTTCCTTGCATTCCTTCCAGAAAGGAATTTGAAATCCTACTATCTTCTCTTTTGTGTCGGGGTGCTCGTGATAGGTGTTTTTCGACATATCGTAGCCCGGGTGAGTAAGCATGCCCGATTCAAGGTCGATAGGCGATACGAAGCCGCCGCTGTTCATATTGTCAACAACTGCCTTATTTGTGCCTATCTTCATAAATCCGTAAAGTAAATTCGGTTTTCCGTTTCCGCGAAGAGTAACTATTCTCAAGGTGTTTACGGAATACGGATTTAATTTTGAAATGTCGCTATGCTGAACTACACATTCCTCTGCAATACCGGAATTTATCTTTTTCAAATATGCGTAAAGCTCTTTTGCGGGCATATCCGAAGCTTTTATCTTTTCAATTCCCTTTCCGCAGCTTGCATCGGCAGGCTTGGTTATGATATACTCAAGACCGTTTAAAAATTTCTCGAACTCTTCCTCGGTAGCAGTTTGCATATTTACCCATTTTCTTTTGATAAACTCCGAAAAGGTTTCGTTAAACTCGCGTTTATCCTCAAAATAATGCACAAGCGACCTATCGTTCATAATGGCAACGACGGTGTTGTTTGCACCGCGTGAAAGATAGGTGGCGCGTTGTTCTTCGTTTAAGGTGTGGTAATCGCACAGCTTGTAGTCGGCATAGCCTGCGCCGTATTTCAAGCCACAGTGAATAATATCGAAAAAGAGCCATATTCTGCTTTTTCCCGTTGTCTTATGAAGCTCTCCCACCGTTTTGAAAAACGCTTTATAATTAAAATCGAAAATTCTTCCGAGCAGAAATTTCAGTTTTTTCACAGTGTTATTCCTCCGTTTTAACGTTCACTTATATTATAACATATTTTACTGTGATTTACAATATATTTTTCGTCTATCTCTCTTTTATGTGCTCTTTTAAGAGCATTGCGAGAAAAACAAGAGAAATGAGTATGAGCGAGAAATTATAGCCGCTTGAAACGAGCAGATAAACACCGAACGAAAGGAGCAAAAGCAGAAAAACAAGCGTAACGGCATCCGACACCTTTTTTGCGGCGGAAATTTCAAATTTCAAAAGCAAGAGCGATTCGGTTATCCGCCCGCCGTCAAGCGGGTATGCGGGAACAAGATTTAAAAGCGCAAGGAAGAAGTTTGCCGCCGCAAAAAAAGAAATGAGCGGATGGTAAGATATGCGAGCAACGATAAGCGAAACTGCCCAAACAATCAAATTGAAAAGCGGTCCCGTCAGAGCGATGACCGCTTGGTTTTTATATGATATTTTCGAGAAATCAAGCTCTATCCTCATTCCGAAAGGAACTACCGAAAAGGAAGTCGGTCTTACCTTCAAGGCTCGCGCCGCGGCGAAATGTCCGAGCTCATGAAGAATTGCCGAAAGATAAATCAGAGCTGTTACAGGCAGGCTTTCAAAATAACAAAATACGCAAATAACCGCAAAAAACAGGGGATTTAACTTGAATTTTATCTTGTCAGTCCGCATTTTTCGGTTTGTAGCTGAAATAGCTCAAAGGGTCTATGTAAATTCCGTCTTTTCTCATATGAAAATGAAGATGTGTGCCGGTTGACTGGCCCGTGCTTCCCACGTAGCCTATCACCTGCCCTTTTTCAACGGCTTCGCCCTTCTTTACCGCGCGCTCGTTCAAATGGCAATAACAGCAGGTAAAGCCGTCCTCAAATTCAAGAATAACGTAGTTGCCGCTTATACTGTCGTAGCCTGATTTTTTTACGGTACCGCTCATTATTGCATAAGCCTCTGTTCCTTTTTTTACTCCACCGAGGTCGATGCCGGTATGAAAGTCCTGCTTGTTTGTAACGGGATTTATGCGAAGTCCGAAGCTATCGGTAAGTACCGCTGTTTCAAGCGGCAAGCACGGCTCCTCGGGAAGCTCGAATTTCATATAGCTGTAGTTGGGAAGGCTTATTTTCAACGATTCCTCATCAGCCTCCTGTGAGTTATGCTCGGGATTTACGTCGGTGTCGTACAGAAGTCCCGTATTACCGAAAACGGCAAGGACCTCTTCGTTCTCCTCAAATTCGTCATTCGGAGCCCCGTTTTCATCTTCAATGATCGGAGCCTCAACCGATTCCTCCTTTTCTTCCTCGGTATATCCGAAAATAAACGACCATACGGGGCTTTCGTTTGCAAGCTTATCGAAATAGTCCTCGAACTGTCCGAGCGTGGCCTTTACGTCGCCGAAGCTACCCGTGGTTATGGCAGTAAAAAGCTCGTTATTCACCTTCTTGAATGCGAAAAAGGTTGAAAGAACTATTGCCGAAATAATAAGCTGAACGGTGAGAACTCTTACTATCCCGTTCTTTTCCTTTTGTGTGTATTGACAGTCACCGTAGCCGTTTTTCTTCTTACTGTAAATTATCTTCATCAGCCTTTTTCCTTTCAAATAAAAATACCTCCGTAAATATTATTACGGAGGTATTGGTTTTATAACGCATCAAAGGAAAAATCTGATAGCCTCGCGGATATTTCTCACGCGAATAATCTCCATATCGTTAAGCTTTTCGCTGATCTTACTTTTTGCGGGAATAACCGCCTTGGTAAATCCAAGCCGTTTTGCTTCAAGCAGACGGATATCGAGATTTGAAACCGAGCGTATCTCACCCGAAAGGCCTACCTCACCGATAATTACCGTATCGGCGCCGATAACAAAGTCCTTCAGGCAGGAAGCAAGCGAAAGTACGATTGCAAGGTCGGCGGAGGTTTCGTTTAAGTTAAGACCTCCCGCGACGTTTAAATAGACGTCGTTATCGTAAAAAAGAAGTCCCGCACGCTTTTCCAAAACTGCTATGAGCATACAAAGTCTGCCGTAGTCGGCACCGACGGCCATTCTTCTCGGCGACGGGAACGGTGACTTTGAAACGAGTGCCTGAAGCTCGCACAAGATCGGACGGGAGCCCTCGAACAAACAACCGATTACAGATCCGGAAACGTCCTTCGGAAGGTCGGATATAAACTCTGCGGAGGGGTTTTTGATTTCCGCAAGACCTTCGCTTCCCATCTCAAAAACGCCTATCTCGCTCGTGGTGCCGAAGCGGTTTTTGGCCGAACGCAAAATTCTGTATTGCAGCTTTTCATCGCCCTCGAAATACAAAACCACGTCAACGGTGTGCTCAAGCACCTTAGGTCCCGCAATATTTCCCTCTTTGGTGACGTGACCGACGAGGAAGATAGGAATTTCATTACTTTTAGCGCATCGCATAAGCACCGCGGCTGATTCCTTTATCTGCGAAACGCTGCCTGCGGCGGTTGAAACGTTTTCTGTGTAAACCGTTTGGATCGAATCGACGATGACAAGGGAGGGCTTTTGCTTTTCTATTACCGAAACAATGCTTTCAACACAGGTTTCGGAAAGCAAAAGTATATTTTCCGAGCTTATACCGAGGCGGTCTGCACGAAGCTTTATCTGTCCGCGTGATTCCTCGCCGCTTACGTAAAGCACCCTAAAGCCCTTGTTTATTTTACCGCACATCTGCAAAAGAAGGGTGGACTTTCCTATGCCGGGGTCACCGCCGAGTAAAATAAGCGAGCCCTTGACTATACCGCCGCCGAGGACGCGGTTTAGCTCCTCTATGCCGCTGTCATATCTTATCTCGCCGCCTGCGACAACATCGTTAAGCGGCACCGCCTCTGCACCCGAAAAGATGCTTTCCTGCTTTTTTTGCTTGCCGCCCACAGCTACGGTTTCCTCCGAAAGGCTGTTCCACGTTCCGCAATTTTGGCACTTACCCGACCATTTCGAGAAGACCGCACCGCATTCGGAGCAAAGATATTGAGTTTTGATTTTAGCGTCCGCCATTTTATACCTCCGAGCATTGATAATCTGTATATCCTGAAAAAAGAACCATTGCAATTTTCATTCTGTAAGCCTCGTCCTTCAAAAGCTCCCGCTCCGCGGCGTTTGATAAAAATCCGCATTCGGCAAGCAAAACGGGGCAATCAATTCGCGAATAAAGATAAAGCACGTTGTTTATCTGCTTTGAAATACGGTCGTTTTCCGGTTGTAAGGCTTTAAACCTTAACATTGTTTTTTCCGCCCATAAGGCGTTATTCCCCGTCTTTTTATAAAACATCTGGGCACCGAAATAACGGCTTTCCTCAAATTCGTTTACGTGAATGCTTATAACGACCTTGTTCTCATAAGAATTGATAAGCCTTACGCGGTTATCAAGGTCGAGCCGCTTATTGAATTTTTCTCCGCCGTCGGTTGAATAATCACCGTCACGCGTGAGGACGGTTTCATAACCGAAAAGTCTGAAAAGTCCGTTTAGCTTAAGGGCAATATCGAGGTTTATATCCTTTTCCTTTACCCCGTCCTGCTCCGAGCCGCCGTCCTTGCCTCCGTGACCCGCGTCGATTATTATTACCGTTTTTTCCTCTATGACCGTGTTTTGCGAGGTTTCGGTTAGGAGATTTGCGCTGTACGTATATATTATAGCAGATATCAGCACAAAAAGCAAAGGAGTTATTAAAATTTTATTTTTCAAAAAAATCACCTCAGTTTGATTTTATTTCAAACTGAGGCTTACTATTCTTTATTCTTCCGAGACGTTTTTGATTTTGAATATTTTTTTAAGAATTTTTGCCAACAACCTCGGTGATCTTACAACCACTACCTTCATTACATCAACTCTCCTTTCAGAAAAAGAACAGACAGCCGCCGATTATCATGATCGCCACGGAAAGCACGACTATCAGCAAGGTAGGCGGCAATATCATTGTAAATAAAACTCCCGCTGCAAGCGCAATTATTATTATCGCAATAAGTACTTTTAAAAAATTCAACTTTACTGCCTCCCGTTTCCTTTCTCTTTTACATACTATGCGAAGAAGGCTGTTTGCGACAATAAAAAACTCCTTCTTTTATTACGAAGAAGGAGTTTTATTTCAATACTTCATTTTATCCTTGAAAATCTCGTAGAACTTGAGGTAGCTGTTATAGCGGCTTTCGGGTATTTCGCCGTGTAAGACCGCCTCGCAAACGGCACAGCCCTTTGATTTCGGAAGATGAAGGCAGTTTGCAAATTTGCAGCTTCCCTCTTTTTCCGCTATTTCGGGAAAATAATCCTTTATATCCTCTTTTTCGGCTTTAATGCACATAGTAAGGTCCAGAGACGAAAATCCCGGAGTATCGGCAACAAAGCCGTTTTGGCATTTAAACAAAGTGGCTCTTCGGGTGGTATTTTTTCCTCTTGATATTTTCTCGGAAAGGTCACCCACCTCGCTGTTTGCCTCGGGACATATTCTGTTTATAAGGCTTGATTTGCCAACTCCGGAATATCCCGTGAAAACGGCGATTTTGCCGTTCAATATCTCCTTTATTTCCTCAATGCCCTTTTCACTTTCGTTTGAAACGGTTACCGTCTTATATCCTGCCAACGCATATATTCTCTCGAATTCCGAAGCGGAGGCGAGATCGCTTTTGGTGAAAACTATTATCGGGGTAACGCCGCTGTATTCGCAAATAGCCGTCATTTTATCGATATTTTCAAGGTTTGGTGCGGGAGAAGACACCGACGAAACGATAAACATCACGTCAACGTTTGACACGGAGGGTCTTATAAACTCATTTTTACGCGGTAAAACCGCAGTAATATTTCCCTCGTTGTTATCGGTAAATTCAAACTCTACCTTATCTCCCGCCTTCGGAAAAAGGCTTTCCTTGCGAAAAACACCTCTTACGGCGCAATCAACAACGCCCTCCTTTGAAAGGACGGTGCATCTGCCGTTTAACGCCTCGGTAACGGTGCCGCTTACTGCTTTAACGTTGGTTTCTGTCATATTTTCAGATTTCTTCCGTTTCGGACGAATCCGCATCGGGAACGGAAGCAACAGGCTCGGGTCCGTCTGATACAACTATCTTTATTTCGCTTCCTTTGGGAATACGCGTGTTGGGAGCGCTTCCCTGCGAAATAACGGAGTTTATCTTTACGGTATCGGAATATGCGGTTTCAACCAAAACGGTAAAGCCGCTTGCGGTGAGGGTATCGAATGCGTCGTTTACGTCCTTACCGAGAACGTTGGGAACCTTCACGAGCTGAACCTGTCTGCCGCGGCTTACAACAAGCGTGATCTCTGTTCCGTAGGCAACGTTGGTATTCTCGTCGGGAGTGCAGGAGATTATCTTCTTTTCTGCCACGGTGTCGCTGTATTCGTATTCGGTTTTGACAATAAAGCCCATATTCTGAAGTATTTTTGCAACGGAATCAATATCGTCGCCGATCACCTCGGGAATCGCAACCGTCTTTATACCCATACTTACCGTAAGCTCGATTTTAGTTCCCTCAAGAACCTTGGTGCTTCTGTCAAGTGACTGATCCGTTACTATTCCCTTTTCGTAAACGTTACTGTAGGATTCCTTATATGAGAAGGTGAAGAGCGAGCCGTACTGCGGGTCTGCTATTATATCCTCGTATTTCTTTCCTACAAAGTTCGGCACCTCAACATATCCCTCCGACGCTGAATTTATTACGTCGTTGACCATATACCAGACGAACGACGAAAATGCAACGCCGAGCACGATACCCACCAAAACGGGGATCGAGAAGAGCATATTGTGACGTCTGAAAAAGTTTTTTTCCGATCTTTTCTTTTTCAATTCCTTCATCCTTTGCTTATCCGCCGCTTCAAACGAATCGTTTAAAAACTTATAGTTAAAAACGGTCGTGGGATTATCCCTGAATTTATTTAATGCCTCGCGCATTTCGTCCGCCGATGAATAACGGTTTTCGGGACGCTTTGATATCGCCTTTATTATTATTTCCTCAAGCCCCTTTGGAATATTGGGGTTTACCTCTCTCGGTGGCTTTGCCTTATCTCTTATTTGCTTCAAGGCGATGGCAACGGGGGTTTCTCCTTCAAAAGGAAGAACACCCGTGAGCATTTCGTAAAGTGTTATTCCGAGAGAATATATATCGGATTTCTCATCGACCTTACTCTTGCTTGCCTGCTCGGGGCTGATATAGTGTACGGTGCCGATCGCCTTATCTCCCGCAATAGTTGCGGTATCAAAGCGCTGAAATCTTGCAATTCCGAAGTCGGCGACCTTTATGGTGCCGTCAGGCAAGAGCATAATATTATGAGGCTTTATATCCCGGTGTATTATTCCCTTTTCGTGCGCGTGCTGAAGACCCTTCAGTATCTGGTCGGTAAAATAAACTGCCTCGCGCCATTCAAGCGCTCCGCGCTTACTCATATACTGCTTCAGGGTGATGCCGTCAACGTATTCCATAACGATATACTGTAAATCGTCGGCAATATGAACGTCTAAAACGTCAACCACGTTTTTGTGCGAAAGCATTGATATTACTCTCGACTCGTTCACAAAGCGGGTCTTGAACATATCGTTGTTGAACTCGTCCTTTAACAGCTTGATGGCAACCGTTCTGCCGTTATAAATATCCTTGGCTTTATATACCACAGACATTCCGCCGATACCGATGATCTCGGTGATCTCGTATTTTTCGTTTAAAACGGTGCCAACGAATCTATCCATTTCGCCCATATTCTTAACCTCCGTAAATTACGGCGGTTATGTTATCGGTTCCGCCTTTTTTGTTAGCCTTATCAATCAGTACGTCAACGCATTTTTCGGTTATCTTATGCTTGTTTACAAGCTCTGAAAGGATTTCATCGGAAAGCATATTGGAAAGTCCGTCGGAGCAAAGAAGAAGCCTTCTTCCGTCAAGATTTTCTGCTCCCGATTCGTTTTCAACCGTCATGCTTACTCCGATCGCTCTGGTAATTATATTCTTATTGGGATGATTTTCCGCTTCTTCCTCTGTAAGCTTGCCTATTGCAACCATTTCCTGAACGAAGCTGTGGTCTTTTGTGAGGCGCGTTATTTCGGTATCGGTTATCGCGTAAAGGCGGCTGTCGCCCACGTGGGTATAAAAGAGTCTGTTTCCGCGGATTACCGCCGCAACAAGGGTAGTTCCCATTCCGCGAAGGGACTCATCGTTTTGCGAAAGCACGAATACCTCATCGTTTGCGGCTTCAACCGCAAGATTTAACGCCCTGATTATATCCTGCTCTGTACAGTCGGCGTTTATCTTTTCCTTAAGCACCGCACTTACCTTCTTAACGGTTATATCCGACGCTACGCTTCCACCCTTGGCGCCTCCCATACCGTCACAAACGATAAGGCATACTGCGCCTGCGGTTTCAAAGAAGCCGAAGCTGTCCTGATTGTCCTTTCTTACTTTTCCTTTGTCGGTTTTGCCGTAATACATATCAATCACCGGCCGTTTCTTTATGATTTCGTCTGAGCTGACCGCAGGATGCGTTTATGTCGCTTCCGAGCGTTCTTCTCACCGTTGCGTTTATTCCCTTTGAGGTAAGCACCTCAGCAAAGTCCTTTACCCTTTTGGTGTTTGATGCGCGCTGATCCTTTCCCTTTACCTCGTTTACGGGTATGAGATTTACGTGAGCAAGCTTGCTTTTCAAAAGCGAGGCAAGCTCAAGAGCGTCGCTTATGCTGTCGTTTACCCCGGAAATAAGAGTATATTCATATGAGATGCGCCTATTGGTTTTTGCGGTGTAATAATCGCAGGCGCTCATAAGCTCCGATATACCGTATTTTCGGTTTACCGGCATAAGTGCAGACCTCTTTTCATCGTTTGGCGCATGGAGCGATACCGAAAGAGTTATCTGAAGCTTCATATCGGCAAGCTCTCTTATTCTGTCGCAAAGTCCGCTTGTTGATACCGATATATGACGGTGGCTTAAATTTATACCGTTTTCATCGTTTATGTTTTTCAAAAACCTCACGAGGTTATCGAAGTTATCGAGAGGCTCTCCGATTCCCATTATAACTATGTTTGAAACGCCGCCCTCCGTGTCACGGTTGACGTATTCGTATTGGGCAAGCATCTCGCCCGCCGTGAGATTACGCACAAGTCCGCCCATTGTTGAGGCGCAGAAGCTGCAGCCCATACGGCATCCGACCTGCGACGAAATACAAACGGAGTTTCCGTGTTTATATTTCATCACTATCGTTTCAATCATTTCTCCGTCCTCAAACGAAAAAAGGTATTTCGTGGTGCCGTCCAATTTTGAAACGAGCTTTCTTTCCGCCGTTATTTTGGGAATATAGAAGTTTTCACTAAGGTATCCGCGTAGCTCCTTGGGGAGATTTGTCATTTCATCAAAGCTTTCAACCTTATAAAGCCAGGTAAAAAGCTGCTTTGCACGAAATGCGGGAAGCCCGTTATTTTTCATTATATCACAGATTTCGGCGTATGTCATTGATTTTATATCTTTTTTTGACATTTTATCCCTTCTTAATAAGCTTTGCTACGAAAAAGCCCTCGTATTTTCCGTTCGGTATGACGGTTATCATACCTTTTTTGCAAATGAAATTTTCAAATTCGGGGGTAATCGGCAGTATCTCAAAGTCGTTATTTTCAACAAAGCGGCTTACAACCCTTTCGTTTTCGTCCTCACGAAGCGTACAGGTGGAATAGACGAGAGTGCCGCCGCTTTTAAGCATTTTTGCGGAATTTTCGAGGATTTTATACTGAATTTCAGGTAAATCTTTAAGGTCTTTTTCGTTTTTCAGCTTGAAATAAGGTCTTTTTCGGAGCTGACCGAGCCCGGAGCAAGGTACGTCGCAAAGGATCTTATCGTATGTTTTACCGTTATAAAAGCTTGTTGAATCGCCAACGGTGGGGTTTATTACCGTTAAACCGAGCCTTTTGGCGCCTTTTGCAATTTTCTCCGTTTTCTTTTCGTTTAAATCTACTGAGTCTATCTCTCCGAGGTTATTCATTCGTTCTGCGGCAGTAAAGCTCTTTCCTCCGGGTGAGGCGCAGGCATCGAGCATTTTATCGTTTTCCTTCGGGTCAAGCACCGACACACAAAACTGCGAGGAGCAGTTTTGAAAATGGAAAAGTCCGTTTTGAAAATGCTCGTCCCTTGCAACGTCGCCGTTGAAGATGAATTCCGCGGTATTCTCTCCGATTATTTCTATTCTTTCGCCGTAAAGGCTTTTTAACTCGTTTGCGGTAGTCTTTATATTATTTATTCTTATTATATCTGCGGTTTTTTCCGAAAATCCTTCACAAAGTCTTTTGGCGTTTTCGGCTCCGTAGTCCTTCTCAAAGGATTTTATTATCCATTCGGGAAGGCAGTATTTTGCGGCAGTTGATTTCGGGACAAAACTATCCTTACCCTTTACCGCGTTTCGTATGACAGCGTTTGTAAATCCCGCAAGCTTTGGAGAAACGAGCTTTTTAGTGATCTCCACCGCTTCGTTTACCGCAGCAAATTCGGGTATTTTTTCAAGATACAAAAGCTGATATACTGCCGCCTTTATATTGGCAGCAACTATAGGTCTCATTTTGCCAAGAGGGGTTTTTGACACTGCATTTATTCTTTCGGTAAGCTCCTCGTCCTTTTCAACGGTGCCGAGAACTATTTTAAGAGAAAGCTCGGCGTCGCGCTTATCTTCAATCAGCGAAGCGACCTTGCTCTCAACGTCGATAAGCTCACCGCCGTAGAGCTTTGAAAGAAGCTTTACCGCTGTTAAACGTGAAATTGAAATAGTCATCTTCTTCTGTTGCTCATTAAAATCAGTCTTAAAAGGCTCATAAGTGACACGAGAAGCGCCGCAACGTAGGTGAGCGCCGCCGCGGTAAGCACCTTTTTAACACCTGATATTTCATCATCGGTAAGATTGTTTTCATTTTTCAGCTCTGCTACGGCACGTCTTGAGGCGTTGAATTCAACGGGAAGAGTTACGAGCTGAAAAAGAGTTGAAAGTGAGAAAAGAATTATTCCTATTGAGAAAAATATCGGAATATCCATTATAATTGCAAGAAAAACGAGGGGCATCGAAAGCGATGAACCGAAGTTTGTTACGGGAACAAGGGCAGTTCGAAGCTTTACGGGGCCGTAATGCTCGGCGTGCTGAATTGCATGGCCGCACTCGTGAGCCGCTACGCCTATCGCCGCAATGGAATCGGAGTTGTAAACGGGCTCGGAAAGGCTTACTACGTTGGTTCGGGGATCGAAATGATCGGTAAGCTCGCCCCCGACCCTGTTAACGCCCGTTTCAAAAAGACCGTGGCTGTTTAATATTCCTCTTGAAACGTCGGAGGCGGTGATTCCTCTCCACGTTCTGATCTTTGAATATTTGGCAAAGGTAGTCTTTACCTTTATCTGCGCCCAAATTGATATTGCTACTGCGGGAAGAACCAAAATCAAGTAATAATAGTAATAATCATACCACATCTGCTTTTCCTCCTTTTTGACGGCGACCCGCCATAAAGCCTGCGCCGTCCATTTCCTTTTTGCCCTCGGGCTTGACGCGGGTGAGAATTACCGAGCCGTCAGCCGTGCCGACCTTAAAGAGCTTTCCGTCGGGAATAACGCCAACGGGAAGCTTCTCCGCGTCCTCCTTTGCAAAAAGCACCTTTATTATTTTACCCTCAAGGGTGAAATATGCCCCCGGAAAGGGAGAAAGACCCTTTATATGGTTTGCGACCTCTCTTGAGGTGCGACTGAAATCAATTTTACATATTTCCTTATTCAGCATTACGGCGTAGTTGCTTTCGGCATCGTTTTGCTTTTCGTAGCTTGCGGTGCCGTTTTCAAGAGCCTCAACTGCTTCCAATACCGCCTCGGCGCCGATGACGGAAAGCTTGTCGTGAAGGGTTCCCGCGGTGGTTTCAGCCGTGATCTCAACACGCTTTTTGAGCATCATATCTCCCGTATCAAGACCCTTTTCCATCTTCATAACGGTAACGCCGCTTTCACTTTCGCCGTTGATGACGCACCAGTTTATCGGGGCGGCGCCGCGGTATTTGGGAAGAAGCGAGGCGTGAATATTGATACATCCGAAGTTGGGATAGTTAAGGATATATTCAGGCAAAATCTTTCCGTATGCGCAAACCACTATAACGTCGGGCTTTATCTCCTCCAAAAGAGGCAAAAGCTCGCCGTTTTTAAGCTTTTCGGGCTGATAAACGGGGATATTCCTCTCCAAAGCAGCCGCTTTAACGGGAGTTGGAATAAGCTCGTAGCCTCTGCCCTTCGGCTTGTCGGGCTGTGTTACTACTGCCGCTACTCCGTATTTTTCGTAAATTTTCAAAAGGGGCAAGACCGCAAAGTCGGGGGTGCCCATATAGATTATCTTCAAAGGAATCAGCTCTCTTATCTGAGGTTTTTATCGGTTTTGGGATCGTAAAACTTTTCTTTGATATCTACAATCAGAATGCCGTCGAGATGATCCAGCTCATGGCTGGCAAGCTTTGCCCAAAAGCCGGAGAAAAGATATTTTACGTCCTCTCCGTAACGGTTTTTAGCCTTTACGGTTACCTTTTGAGGACGGTTTAAAACGCAGTTTTTTCCGGGGCATGAAAGGCAACCCTCAACAACGCGCTGGTTTCCCTTTCTGTCGGTAATAACGGGGTTGATAAGCTCGTAATATTTACCTTCGTAATCCAAAATGACTGCACGGCGCAAAATGCCTACCTGCGGTGCCGCAAGGCCTACTCCACCGCTTTCGGTGAGTGTTTCGTGCATATCGTCAAGAAGGGTGGCGAGCTTTTCATCAAACTCCGTTACCTCTCTTGATTTTTTGCGAAGAAGCTCCTCTTCCTCGGTAATTATTGTTCTTAAAGCCATTTTTCTTCTCCTATGCTATATTTTCAGGATTATATTCAACTGAAATATTGACCTTTTTAAACCGCTTGTCGGAATAAAAGAAATTGAGGATTTCCGTTGTAAAATTATAAAATTCCTCGTTTATTCTGCATTTCAAAAGCAGCTTGTATTTATATGAATTGTTAACCTTCAAAACTCTTGCGGGGCTCGGTCCGAGCCCGATAAGGGGAAGATTTGAATAATTTTCAGTATGAAGTCTTACACACTCCGCTGCCGTTTCCCTTGCCGCCGAAAGCGCTTCGCTTTCAATGCCGCTTTCAAAGGTTATCTGGCAAACATCGCAATATGGCGGATAGGTAAGCTGCTTACGAAGTTCTATTTCCTCGTTATAAAACGCCTCGTAGTCCTGTGTTACGGCAAGACTTAAAACTCTGTTTTCGGGAGAAAAGGTCTGAACGACTGCCCTGCCCGATTTTTCGGCACGTCCTGCCCTTCCGATAACCTGAGTTATCTGCTGAAAAGTCTTTTCATTTGCCTTATAATCATCGGCATATATCGAAAAGTCTGCCATCAGCACTGCCGCAAGGGTTACGTCGGGAAAATCAAGCCCTTTAGCTATCATCTGCGTTCCGACAAGAATATCCGCTTCGTGACGCGCAAAAGAGGAAAGTATTTCCTCATGCGAATTCTTCTTGACGGTAGTGTCGGCATCAAGGCGGGCAATTTTTGCCTTTGGAAAAAGTACTTCAAGCTCACTCACTACTCTTTGTGTTCCTGTTCCGAAAAACTTAAGGCTCTTTTCGCCGCACGACGGACAGCTTTCGGTGTTATCGGTGCTGTAACCGCAATGGTGGCACATAAGCCTGCCGTTTTCCGAATGATAGGTAAGCGATATAGAGCATTTCGGGCAGGTTACCGTTTGTCCGCAGAGCCTGCAGCTTATAAACCAGTTATAGCCTCTGCGGTTTAAAAACAAGAGCGTTTGCTCGCCTTTTTGAAGATTTTTTGAGATTTCATCAAAAAGATAGTTGCTTATTATTCCCGTGTTGCCGCTTGTGACGTCCTTTCTCATATCCACAACCGCAACCTCGGGGAGAGAATCGTTATTGAACCGTGTTTCCATCGTCAAAAGCTTATAGCTGCCGCTTTTAGCCTTTGAATAGGTTGCCACCGATGGGGTTGCCGAAGCA
>JAZQKU010000033.1:0-24591 GCA_045542315.1 Eubacteriales bacterium
TAAAATGCAGTAACAACCATACCTGTTGCATCGAATTCGAGTCCCTCGATGTAGGTGAGCTTATCCGGGAGGTTGGTTATCTCGATTGAAACAAGCTCTTTCGGGGTGACTTCAACATCGAATTCGGCAGTCAACTCTTTATAGGTTACTGTTATGGTTTTCGTTCCTATCTCGGAATCGAAGCCGGTAACGGTGTAATCTGTGATAACTTCTGAGGTGCCGTTATTATAAAATGCAGTAACAACCATTCCCGTTTCGTCGCATTCGAGTCCCTCGATGTAGGTGAGCTTATCCGGGAGGTTGGTTATCTCGATTGAAACAAGCTCCTTCGGGGTGACTTCAACATCGAATTCGGCAGTCAACTCTTTATAGGTTACTGTTATGGTTTTCGTTCCTATCTCGGAATCGAAGCCGGTAACGGTGTAATCTTTAACTGCTTCTGAGGTGCCGTTATTATAAAATGCAGTAACGACCATACCTGTTGCATCGAATTCGAGTCCCTCGATGTAGGTGAGTTTATTGGGTTTGGCTGTAACTACAATTGAAGTGACAGCAATTGCTGTTTTGCTATAGGTTGCTGTATAAATCGCATTACCCTCACAAGCAATTACTTCCTTATCCCAACCCGCAAAGGTATAAACATAATTTTCATCATACGGGCGTGTGGGATCAGCAGGCGCGATTACTGCGTCTCCATAGTGATATGTCTCGGTTGAGATAATATCACCGTTCCAGTTTTTAAAGATTACTGTATAGTCAATGTAAATTGCAGTATAGGTTGCCATGTAAACAGCGTCACCCTCACAAGCAATTACTTCATTATCCCAACCTGCAAAAGCGTAAGTATATATATTATTTGCTTCTTTGGTGGGATTGTCGGGTATGATTATCTCATCGCCCCAATAATAAGTATTGGTGGAGATAACATCACTGTTCCAATTTTTAAAGATTACTGTGTAAGAAATTTTCGGAACATCTTCTGTTTTGGTTTCAAAGCACTGAGTACACGTATAGGTTTTAACACCGGTAGTTGTATTGGTTGAAGGTGTTGTAATTATACCCTCGTCCCAATTATGAATATGATCGAAAACATTCTCGTCACGCTCATAAGAATCACTTACATTGAAATTGATTATTTTAAGCTCATTGTTTAACTTAATATGATATACTTTTCCAAAAGCCGAAGATACAACGTACCAATCGCCGCCAATATAAGTTATTACGTCAGGGCATTCACAATAAAGAGGACCTCGTCCCCAGCCAAGTGTATGATACCTATATCTATCGGTTTCTGCATCATAACTTTCTGATAATGTCAAATCAATGTTATCAATGGCGAAATACTTTAAAAATTGATCTTGAAGGCTATCGCCATTTAACAGTATTGTGTAATCATCATAAAATTCGTAATCCACATCGCCTAAATGGAAAATAATATCAATCATTCGATCAATATTTTCTGCGGTAATTTCTCCATAAAAATTACCGATTAATACATGCTGCAGCATTCCATCATTGATATATTGCTTTAAGTTAAACCATTCGCTATAACCAATTGAGTTACTTATAATAAATGAGTCTGTGGAAACATCCTTAATGCCTATTGCAAATGAATTATTATCGGCAAAAATAGTTGCCTCGAACTGTCCTTTATCTGTAAATATGTAGGTGTAATCTCGATCTTCCAGTTCATTCCAAACACACCGAAGATCCAATATTTTCATCTCATAACTGGTATTATCTGAGTTGTTGACCGTAATTATTATACTCTTATCTATATCTTCTCTGATAGATATGCTTTCCATTGAGTTTTCTTTTACAACAACGGGGATTTCAATAGTGGTATCAAAAAACGTTATTTTAGCAACTTGAGCGCCAACAGTGGTGAAATTATCGAACTTAGATTGAAAATGCCATTTTCTATTTATTTTTTCAAAATACAAGGTCTTTTCATATCCGCAGGTAAAATCTCTGTCAAAAACAAAATCTTCATAGGTATTATCATTATATAAAACTCGGATTATCGCACCTTTCATATTAAGATGTTCACCTTTAAGATATTCTGTTTTATCAGGCGTTTTAACAAGCTGAATTTCTTTAACAGGATTTTCCAAAATGGTAACGTTAAAGGTTGTAGTAAGACCTGCAAGAATCGCAGTAACTTCATAGGTGTTACCGGGCAACCAATGATTCTCACATTGCATATCATAACTAAGATCATCAAGGAAGAACCATTCACCTTCATATACCCAACAATTTTCAATAATTTCGCCAAGCGTTCCGTCTTTTAAACGCACCTCTAATAACTGCGGGTTAACAGTATATTGTTCAAAACCATTATAATTATAAGCGTCGAACTTTTCTATTAAAACTATATCCCCAATTTCAATACTTTCAATAGGAGTTTCTACAATTGTAACGTTAAATGTGCAGCTAACGCCAAGTAACGTTGCAGTAACTTGATAAGTATTACCTGCAGCCCAAGGTTCTGTATACTGGCTATAATCATCAATGACTAAAGGATAATATACATTGTCTATGTCAATGCCATAATTGATTGCTTCTTGACTTCCATCCTTGAATGTTACCAAACAATCAACTAAATGGGCAATAGAGTAAATTCCATCATAACAATTCGTATCTTCTATTATAGAAATATCTCCAATTTCAATACTTTCAATAGGAGTTCCCTCGAAATTATTCGCCGGCTGACCGTTTATAGTCTTAACGGTGAAGGCTTCACAGCCCGAGCCGCCGTTACCAACTGCAGAAAGAGCAAGATATGCCTTGCCGTCTGCATCAAGGATGCCTTCTGCGGGGATAGCTACGTCGATCTTGCCATCGTCGCCGTCAACCTGAAGCTTGGTGCCGTTTACGTAGAAAACGATAGCGCCGTCTTCAACTGCAAACTTAATGGTAACGTCAACATCAGGAGTAATTGCAATGCCGGTATCGTAAGCGCCGCCTGCACCTTCAACCCAAATTTTAAGGGTGGTGCCGTAAACGGTAAAGGAGAAGGATTTGATAGCATCCGGAACTACAAGAGCGTAGGTTCTTGCGCCGAGGATGCCGGGAACGCCGAAATCGGAAGCTTTGCCTGCAGAGAAGTGAATGCCTGCATAGCCGTTGGGAGAAGCATCGGTAAATGCTTTTGCGTTGATAACGAACTCTGCGCCATCAACTGCGATCTTCTCATTGTAGGCTACGCCGGCCTGGGGCCACCACATACCTTCGGGAACAGACATGGTGATTGCGCCTGCATCGTCAACGGTAACGGTGCCTTCAGAAGTACCTGCGTTGTCAACATCCCAGTTGAGCTGCTCGGTCCAAGCAGAGTTCAGCGCCGGTGTTGTTTCTGCAGTTACCGTGAAAATGCCCATAGGCAACATCGTTGCAATTAATGCAACGCACAGCAAAAAAGAAATGAATCCTTTAATTTTCGCAGTAATATTCATAGTGAAAATACATCCACTTTCTTTATATAATAGATATCATTATATCACTTTGATACTTGTTTGTAAATTGAATTTTGAAAATTCGCACCGAAAAGCAGATTTTGGCAAAGATTTTTCCGTCTGCAAAAACTCCCCCGCACTTAAAAAGTGTGGGGGAGTTTTATTTTGGTTTTATCCTAAAAGCACGTCGGTTACAAGCATTACCGAGAAGCCTACCAAAAGCGCATAGGTCGCGCCGCGCGAGTTATCGTGGTGGGTTTCGGGTATCATTTCGTCGCTTATTACGTAAAGCATCGTGCCGCCCGCAAATGCAAGGGCAAAGGGCAATATCGCCTGCGAAACGGTTACCGCAAAATAGCCTATAAGCGTTCCCACTATTTCAACAACGCCCGTAAGCATTGCACAAACGAAGGTTTTTTTCGGGGATACTCCCGCAGCAAGCATCGGTCCTATTATTACCATTCCCTCGGGAATGTTTTGAAGAGCTATACCGCCTGCGATTATCAGCGCTTGGGCATCATTTCCCGAGCCAAAGCCAACACCCGCCGCAATGCCCTCGGGCAGATTGTGTATCGCAATCGCCATAACGAACAAAAGCACCTTTGAGAGCGATCCGTTTTTATGGCTTTCGATATCGGTTCCCACAAGCTTATGAAGATGCGGTACGAGCTTATCTATAAGGTTAAGAGATAACGCGCCCGCAAATATTCCCGCGACAGTGATCAAAAGTCCGAATTTTCCGCCGTATTCAAGTGAGGGTACAATGAGTCCCAGCACCGCTGCCGCAAGCATTACCCCTGCGGCAAACGAAAGCACGATATCGGAAAATTTATGGGATATTTTTTTGAATATGAAGCCTATCACGGCTCCGAATATCGTGGCTCCTCCGACGCCGAGAGCAGTCAATAAAACGAGTTCCATCTTAAACGTTTCCTTCTTATTTGGGCCAGATTGCCTCTGCCATCGTTTCGGGGTCTCCCGCCACTACGGAGAAGCCGTTATTCGATACCTCATTATCGCCGATTGCATATTCGAGGCTGAATTTGTAAGGTGCGGTGCCGAGAGAATTGTATTTTACCGTTGAATTTTTCATATTTCTTCCAACGAATATCTCGTGATCGGTGCCTCGCCATGCCTTTGAAAGGCAGAAGTTGTATTCAAGCCTTACGTTCTCCGAATCGTTTACCGAGAAATCGTAAAGCATATTCGCTTCGCCCTTATTGCCTACGATTACGACGTTTTTGCAATTCTTTACCGCTACGCCGCGCTTACTGTTAACGGTGGAGTTGCCCGCAACGGTGACGTTTTCGCAGCCGTTGAACAGGAGATTGTCTCTCTCTTCCGATTCTTCTTTGCCCTTGGGGTAGCAGCTCGGAGTTATGTTTGTTGCGAGCCAATGTCCCTCGAAAAGAATATTTTTGCAGTTTATGAATTCGCCCGCCGCGTAGCTCGTCTTGAGCTCCTCGGGATTTCTGTAGCGTCCGAGATCAAGGCCGCCCTGCTTTACAATAATATTCTCACAGTTTTTCATTTTTACGTCAATCGCATGAGCGCCAACGCTTGCGATATTGTAAAGAGTGAGATTTTTCGAGTTGTTTGCAACTATGAATTCGCCGCAGCCGGGAGGATCAAGAAGGCTGTCGAGCAAGACGTTTTCGCAGTCTTTGAATTCAAAATACCGTGCGATCAAAACATTTCTCGTGAGATATGCGTAGAAATCCTTACATCCCGTTATTTTGAAAGCTCTGTTTATTCTTTCAAACAAAATGTTATCGGTTACAATTCTGTTCTCTGCGCCCGTGCCCTTGAAGTGCAAGAAATCGGCACCGCTGCAGGGAGCAGCTCCTTTTACGTACAGATCGGCAAAAAGTATGCCGCCGTTTTTCGTTTCGCGGTATTCGAGCATAACGCCGTTATCGGGCGCCATTATAAAGCTTTGTTTTATGCCGTGGCCGCGTATTGAAAGATTTTTACCCGCAGGTATCCTTACGGTTTTTTCAAGGCTTACCTCACCCTTGGGGAGAATTACGTTTTTAGCCGCCTTGAGTGCTTTCTCAAGAATATCGGAGATATCGCCTCCGTTATAGTAACCAAACCACTCAACAAAGCAAACGGGAGCATTTTTAATTGCTACGTTGCCCTCGAAGATCTTATACTGTCCCGCAATTATCTTATTGCTTCTCAGGTTAAGGCGCGCGCCCGCCGCAACAGTTATGACCGCACCGCGCTCAAGCCAAAGAGTTGTTTTTTCAAAAACGGTAAGGCTGTTTTCAATTTTATAGCTTCCCTTTTTGAAACGAATACATCTTGTTTTTCTCGTTTTGTCGGAAAGAAGCTCAAGGTAATTCGATTCGTCTGCAACAATGAAATCGGCGGGAATATCGCTTGCCTGGGAATAAAGGATATCCCTTCCGAAGGGAGCAAGCTTTTCGGCACGCTTATCGGATACGGCAAATGCATCCTTTTCGGTGGCAACGGTGTGCGGATGAAGTCCGCCGAGCCTGTATCCGCCGATATTGCCGACGGCATTATTTCGGTAGATACCGTTTACGCCGTTATGAACGGCTATCTCATCTTTTTCGGCAAGCGTGCCGTCGAAGATGTTATTGAATATTTTATAGTCGTTTGCTTTGTTTATCTCGAAATAGTTTTTCTTGCAGTTTATGAAAAGGTTTCTGTCGATAGCCGACATATTACGCCAATCGTAAGGACCTTCAAGATAAATGCCCGTTTTTGCGTTTTTGATAACGTTATTGGAATAATACTGCGAATGGGAGCCGAAGCTGTATATTCCGGTGAAGTTATCGTTATCCTCCGCCGCCTCTATCTCGCAGTTTGAGATGGAAACGTCAAAGTCCTTACCGCAGTAGATGCCGCGCTCGCCGTGAGCATTTTTGATGTGGCAATCGTCGATAAAGAGCGCCTGATTTTCGGCACAGTAAATTGCGTAATGTCTTGCGTCCTCGATAAGAACGCCGTTTATATCAATACCGTTTGAATAGCCGCCGCTCGGGGGGATCTCGCAATAAAGGAAGTTTCCGTCGTTTTTGGAGTGGCAGAACTTATAGTAAAGAAACATCGAGTGCTCTTTTATCTGACAAGCCATTTTGTTGCCCTCGGTGTAGTTGTTTATAAAATGAGTCCAGCCCGAATAGGAGGTTTCAAAGCCGCATTTGAAGCCGTAGAAGGAGCAGCCCTCAATACGCAGATCGCTACCTTGATAGTTTATCGCAACGGAGCGCTGTCTTCTCTTTATTTCGCGCATTGCAAGGTTTTTAACGGTTACGGCGTTATATGGGTTTTTATTTTTGTTATCCACGGGATTGAACCAAAAGCCTGTAATACCGTTTGCAACGGTTATTAAGGTCTTATCTCTGCCGGCGCCCTCTATTACGAGAGAGGAATGTGCATTTGCATAAACGGTTTTTGTTATGTAATATTTTCCTTTTGAAAAATATACGGTGTTAAAGGCCTTTACCGCCTCGGAGATAGCGTCAGAGCAGTCGGTCTTGCCGTCTGCTACGGCGCCGAACCACTCGGGACGTCCGAAAAGAGTTTTGTCAAAGCCCTTCAAATTACAGCCCGATGCAAAAATTCTGCTGTTGGGAGCGGTGATATTTTTTCCGAGATATTCGAATACCGCCTCGCCCTCTGTTTTTATAACGGCTCCCTCTGAAAAAGCAAGGTCAACGTTTGCGGGTATTACCACGCTTGTTTTAACGGTGAACACACCCTTTTCAAAGTATAGCGTGCCGCCGTTCAATTCTTTTGAAACAGCCTCCGCCGCATTTTCGATCAGCTTGGCAGAATCGTCGCCTTTTGGCGAAATAACGTTGTTGTAGGTAAATTGCGTTGTCTTTTCCATTTTCATTCCTCCCGATAGCTTTTTTTAACCTCGTTAAAATGTTTTATAAAATCATTCACCGTAGATTCAGGTGAAATAATTTTTACCTTGTCGCCAACTCCGAACACCCATGAGTAGAATATCGGGCTTTCGGCGACCTTTACCGTTACGGTAAAGCCGTTTTCGTCGGGGACCATAAAAACGTCCTTCCCGAAACGGTCAATTATCACTCCCGCCATTGATTCATGGCAATAAAGTGTTACCGATTTTTCCTCGCCGCCGTACATTCCGAACATTTTTTTCGAGTAAAGGGCTATATCGAACTTTTCAAGCTCGCTGTTTTTCACTCTTTTTTCGTCGGTTTCGGAAAGAGAGACCATTTTATCAACGCGGTAATGCTTTACGGCACCGTTTTCGTCGGTGGCTACGAGGTAGTAATTCTCATCATCCCACACCAACCCCCAGGGGCTTACGGAATATTCCGCACCGCCGTGTGCGAAAACGCGCTCCTTTTTGCTGTTGTAGTTGAAATATTTGAAGGTTATCTTTTTATCGCCCGCAATAGCACTGTGAATAAGGTCAACACTGTAATATACCGACTCGTTTGCGGTCTTCGCGCGGTTTATTACGTAAACCTGACGTTGAAGCTCCTTCGCGTTGTGTTTATTTGTGAGCTTTTCGATCTTTTTGATAAGCTCCTCGCTTTTCTTTACCGAAAGAAATTTTGCCGAGGCCACGGCGTCAACGAGCATTTTAAGCTCCGCCGTTTCAAAATCGCGCGAAGCCACCGCGTAGCCGTTGTTCCCCACCTTTTCGACCTCTATTCCGAAATCTGCAAGGGTTGCGATATCATCATATACGCTTTTACGCTCCGAGGGAATTCCGTTTGAATTCAAATATGCCAAAATCTCCGACATGGTCACGGGGTGATCCAAATCGGAGTTTTGAAGCAAAAACTCGGCTACGTATAAAAGCTTTCTTTTCTGAAGGCCGCTTTTCATATTTTCAGCCCCTTTTATTTATTGTAATGAAAATAAAGTTCCTCTGTTGCAAGGGCGATCTTCGTTACCGAAAAATCGGTGTTTTCGGGATAGATATAAAAGGTATCGGTAGGGGTGTTCAAGTCGATACAGTCGCCCTTCTTTTTGTAGTTATACTCAATATGGCAGGAATAGATGCTTTTTGCGGTGCGGATAACCTCGTAATCCTCACCCTCGTAGCTTCCCGTAAGCTTAAAGCCGTTTTCATCGTGAATGAGGTGTGCCTTTCCGATCTTTATAAAGCCCTTTGCATTCGGGAGCCACTCAACGCGGGCGTCAGCCTCGAAGTGATATTTGCCCTCTTCGATCTCCCTTTTGACCTCGGCGCGCTCCCACTCATACCAATCGGGAATATGAGAAAACTCGGTTTCGCCCTCTTTTGCCGAAAGCTCGCCAAGCGTTGTCATCTCCCAGCGCTTTTTGCACTCGGTGCAAAAAATTTCCGTGCCCTTTGAATCCATTTTATATTCCGTTTTGCAGCTCGGACATTTGTAAAGCACCTTGTGGAGTCCTTCTGCGCGGAAGGGCTCGTCTATTATTATTCCGTTTTCCTTTTGCCATTTGAAATCGTCGTAAACGAGTGAATCGTTTATTATCTTGTTTATCTCTTCAACCGAGAGTGTCTTAAGCTCCTCTTTATCGATTATCTTCGTCATAACCGCTTCGGTTTTGGGGATAATTCTTCTCTTTCTGTTCCAAAAGGGTGCCGAAACGTGATGGCCGTTTATTACGAGGGAAACAATCGGAACGTCAAGAAACTTTGCAAGCTTTCCGAGCGACTCGGGAAGCACTGCGTTTGTGCCGCAAAGCGAATATCTCGCCTCGGGGTAAAGCACTGCTATCTGACCGTTTTGCACTACCCTTTTCATCTGTTTTACCAAGGTGGTATCGCTTACGAATTTACGGGTGCAGATGCCGCCGACCTCACGTAAAAGCCACTCGATGCCGATAAATCCGTCGATTGCAACAACGGAGTTTGCTCTGTGGGGAAAGTTTGCCTCTGCGGCAACCATAAAATCGCGAAATGCGTTATGGTTGCTCAAAAGGAGGTAAGGAGGCTTTAACCCCTCCATACCGAGTTTTTTTATCTTAACTCTGTTAAAAACGTTTGCGGGAAAGCTCGCACCCCATATTACCGGCATAAGAAGCGGCTGCTGTTTTTTCGGTCTTCGGTTTATATCAAACCTTTTTATCTCTTTATGAAACATAATTTCTCCGAATTAAAGAACTATTTTAATAAATACCTTTTTGCCCTTGCCTAAAACGAAATCGTCAAAAGCCTCGCGGGGGAAACGGACGGTGGCGTCGGTCATCTTTTCGCCGTTTACGTTTACGCCGCCCTGCTGAACGAGTCTTCTCGCTTCGCCCTTGGAGGGAGCTATCTTTGCGGCTACCATTATATCAAGAAGACCTGCGGTGCCGTCTGCAAAAAGCTCGGCGGGTAAAACTGCGGTGGGGATCTCAGCAGCTGCGCCGCCGCCGAAAAGTGCCTTTGCCGCCGCCTGTGCCTTATCTGCCTCTTCCTTGCCGTGAACCATTTTGGTTACCTCGTAGGCAAGAATTTCCTTTGCCTTATTAAGCTCGCCGCCCTGCCACGATTCCATCTTTGCGATCTCCTCAAGGGGAACGAAGGTGAGCATTTTTATAAAGCGGATAACGTCGGCGTCCTCAACGTTTCTCCAGTACTGATAAAAGTCGTAGGGTTTGGTCTTTTCGGGGTCGAGCCACACTGCTCCGCCTGCCGTCTTGCCCATCTTTTTGCCGTCGGAGGTGGTAAGAAGGGTGAAGGTAAGACCGTAAACCTCTTTTCTGTCGCTCTTGCGGCAAAGCTCAACGCCGCCGATGATATTGGACCACTGATCGTCACCGCCGAGCTCAAGGCGGCAGCCGAATTTGCGGTTTAATACGAGGAAGTCGTAGCTCTGCATAAGCATATAGTTGAATTCAAGGAAAGAAAGTCCCTTCTCGAGGCGCTGCTTGAAGCACTCTGCGGCAAGCATTCTGTTTACAGAGAAATGAACGCCTACGTCTCTTAAAAATTCAACGTAGTTAAGCTCTAAAAGCCAATCTGCATTGTTTACCATTATCGCCTTTCCCTCGGAAAAGTCGATAATGCCCGACATCTGCTTCTTGAAGCATTCAATGTTATGTGCAATCTGCTCCTTGGTGAGCATTTTTCTCATATCGGTTCTGCCCGAGGGGTCGCCGACCATACCTGTACCGCCGCCGAAAAGGGCGATGGGGGTGTGTCCCGCCTTCTGCATATGGCTCATTACAACCATCTGCAAAAAGTGACCGACGTGAAGGCTGTCTGCCGTGGGGTCAAAGCCTATGTAAAATTTTACGTTTTTCTCCTCCGAAAGCATTTTTTCAATGGCCTCGGCGTCGGTTGCCTGTGCTATAAGTCCTCTTGCTTTTAATTCTTCAAATACCGTCATTTTTCATTTCTCCGTTTCAGTTTCTCATTAGTTCTCTTGCGGTTTCCTTTGCCGCTTCTGTTATTACTTCGCCGCCGATTATTCTTGCAAGCTCCTCTATTCTTCCCTTTTCGTCAAGCTCGGTCACCTTTGAGTAGCTTCTTCCGTTTTCGGCAGTTTTCGTTATTTTATATTGGTTATTTGCCTTTGCGGCTATCTGCGCAAGGTGGGTAACGCATATTACCTGCGCGTGAGCCGATATTTCCTTCATTTTGTTTCCGATCTTCGAGGCGGTCTTTCCGCTTACACCCGTGTCGATCTCATCAAATATCAGGGTGGGAGTGGGGAGCTTATCGGTCATTACCGCCTTTACCGCAAGCATAAGACGCGATATCTCGCCGCCCGACGCGATCTTTGCAAGGGGCTTCGGCTCCTCGCCTGCGTTTGCGGAGATCAAAAATCTCACCGTGTCGCCTCCCGTATCGGAGTAGCTTCGCTTGCCGTTTCGGGTAAGATTTTCTATTTCGGTTACAAAGCGGACGTTTTGCATATCAAGATAGGAAAGCTCCTTGATTATTCTTTCGTCAAGCTCCTTTGCAAGCCTCTTTCTCTTTTCCGAAAGATGAGCCGCCGCTTTTTCAAGCTCCGAAAGCTTTTCTTTATATTCAGCCTTAAGCTCCTCTGCCGTTTCGGCGGCGTTTGAAAGCTCCAAAGCCTCTTTTTCGTAATCTTCCTTTACCGTTAAAAGACAGTCGCCGTCAAGCGCGTTGTATTTGATCTTCATTTTATGGATCGCATCAAGTCGGTTTTCAATGGCGTCTATGCTCATATACCCGCCCGAAAGACCTGATTTGTCAAGCTCGAAGGCAATATCCTTTGCTTCGGTGATAAGCCCCTCAACACGGGTGGAAAGCTCCTTGAACGATGGCTTTATCCTCTCGAGCGACAGTAGCTCTGCTTTTAATCCGTGAAGGCGGTCACAGATGCTGTTTTCACCCGAAACAAGCTCGATATATCCGTCGCTCGATACGGCGTTTATCCGCTCGGCATTTGCCGCCTCGGTCTTTACGGAAAGGAGCTCAGCCTCCTCGCCCGCCTTTAAGCCAAGCGCCGATATTTCCGAAACGGCATCGTTTAAATAGTCAAGCCTTTTCTTTCTTCCGTTTTCGTTTTCCGTGAGCTTATTTATCTTCTTTTTGATCTCTATAAGCGTTTTATAGCAGCTTAAATAGGCTTCTTTTTCCGGCTCGGTGGCGGCGTAGCTATCAAGAAAGGAAAGGTGGTTTTCCTCCTCGAGAAGAAGCTGGTTTTCATGTTGACCGTGCATATTTACGAGCATTCTTCCTATCTGCTTAACCGCCGATACCGTTACCGCCTTGCCGTTTATGCGGCAGACGGAGCGTCCCTCCTTTGTGAGCTCTCTCGAAATTATAAGGCTCTTATCCTCCTCGGGGGTTATGCCTATTTCCGAAAGCGCCCTTTGCACCTCGTCGGTGGCTGAAAAAACACCCTCGACCGATGCTCTCTCTTCACCGTGACGGATTATATCCTTGCTCGTTTTTTCGCCAAGCAGCATCTGCACCGAGTCGATAAGTATTGATTTACCTGCACCCGTTTCACCCGTAAGTGCGGTGAAACCGCCTTCAAGGCTCCAATATATTTCTTCAATGGTTGCTACGTTTTTTACCGCAAGCGATTCAAGCATTACCGCACCTCCTTTTTTCCGAAGTTATCTTCATCTTTCTATAAGCACCGCTATTTCTTCCTTGAGTATAAGCGCGTCCTCTTCGTTTTTCAAAACGATGAATATGGTATCGTCACCTGCGATGGTGCCGACTATCTTGCTTCTTTCCATTTCGTCAATAGTGGCGCAAACGGCGGCGGCTCTGCCGCTTATGCATTTTACTACCACTATGTTTACTGCGTTATCGGCGGAAATTATGCTGTCGGTAAGAATATTGTAGCTCTGTCTTGAGGTCTTATCCGAGAGATTGCTTACAAAATAATAATAGCCGCCGTCATCGTTAAGCGCCTTAACAATGCGAAGCTCCTTTATATCTCTCGAAATGGTAGCCTGAGTTACGTCAAACCCTTCTGATTTGAGTATCTCAACAAGCTCCTCCTGCTTTTCGATTTTTTTATCGGTTACTATTTCAAGAATTCGCGCCTGTCTTTTCTTTTTCATATCCTGCTCCGTTATTTGAGTTTATTGTTTACCGTCTCGAAAAATCCGATGTTTTTGGGCTTTATCATCGTTACCTTTTGAGGGGCGGTCTTAATTTCTATTTCGTCGCCGTCGGAAAGATCTGTAAGCGTTACGCCGTCGTTTTGCGCGTATATTACCGAATCGCTTCTCTCCGAGACTGCAAGGTTAAGCACCGTTTTTTCGGAAAATACTATGCTTCTCGCATTAAGGTTGTGAGCGCAAATGGGAGTTACGACTATCGCGCTTATTGAGGGATCCAAAACCGGTCCGCCCGCCGAAAGCGAATATGCCGTTGAGCCTGTGGAGGTTGCGAAAATTATTCCGTCGGCAAGCAGTCGGGTTATCTCCTTACCTTCGGAGGAGACAACATATTCCGAAGCATGCGCCTTTCTGCTTCGAAGAACGACAAAATCGTTTAAAGCAAAGCAATGCTCAACCGCTTTTCCCTTTCTCATTATCTTTGCCGAAATAACCGAGCGTTCCTCGGTTTCGAGCGGCTCCTCAAAATACGGCTTGAATTCAGACGGGGTGCATTTATTGAAATCGATCACCGACATAAAGCCCGTGTGACCGTAGTTTACTCCGAGTATCGGGGTGGATCTTCCGTTTTTCAAAAGCATTCCCGCAAGATGCAAAAGAGTGCCGTCGCCTCCGAGGGAGATTATAAAATCAAAGCCGTCACCGCATAAAACGGGATCGTCGTTATCCGCAATAACTATTTCGGGCTCAAAGCGCTTAAGCATAGCTTCAAGATCGGCAGCCGCTTCAACCGCTCCCGCCTTGGTTCTGTTTAACGCTATTGCTATTTTCATTCTTATCACTCTCTTTTTTCAAGATAGATTAAATATTCCGTATTGCCCTCCTTGCCCGTTATGGGCGAGACGGCGATATTTTTTATTTCAAATCCCGCTTCGATCGCATAGGACTTCACGAGCGATATTGCCTTTTCCCTGTCCTTTTCCTTTTTCACAACGCCTTGCTTGTTAAGCGCTCCCTTGTCGAGCTCAAACTGCGGTTTGATCAAAAATACGCCTCTTTTACAAAGAGCTGCCGCAGAAGGCAGAACGTGCTTTAACGAAATAAATGAAACGTCACATACGGCAAGCTCGGGCGTTTCTCCGAGCGTTTCGGGAGTTACCTCTCTTATATCGGTCTTTTCAAGGGAGATAACGCGACTGTCGTTTTTGAGCTTTTCGTGAAGCTGCGCCGTGCCAACGTCGACCGCGTAAACCTTTTTTGCGCCGTGCTGAAGCAAGCAGTCGGTAAATCCGCCCGTTGAGGCGCCGATATCAATGCAGACCTTGTTTTCGGCATCTATTCCAAACGCCTCGATTGCGCCCTTTAGCTTAAGTCCGCCGCGGGAAATATATTCGTGAGTCTTTTTAAGGGTTATTTCAGTCCCCTCCGAAATTTCCTTCGAGGGCTTTTCGCATATTTTGCCGTCAACCAAAGCGTTGCCTGCTTCTATAAGCTCCTTTGCCTTCTGACGGCTCATATCAAATTTCAGGGAAACGGCAACGTCAAATCTCATTTTATTACCTCTGTAACCGTTTTTACTATTGAATCGCAATCAAGTCCCGCCTCTGAAAGAAGCTCCGAAACGGTGCCGTGCATAAGAGGCTTTTCGATTGCCATATGGGTAAAGCTTTTTATTTCGGGATACGCGGCAATAAAGCTTTCGCCGATTCCGCCTATCTTATAGCCTTCTTCAATGAAAAATACCGTGTCGTAGCCCGAAAGGTCGGCTTCCCTTTTTAGCGGAATTATTTTATCGAGCTTCAACAGATCGCATATAATACCCTTTTCTTTAAGCTTATCTGCCGCCTTTATTACCTCGAATATCTCTCTTCCGTAGGTGACAAGAAGGATTTTTCCGCCGGATTTTTTCATTTTGTGGCTTTCACCCTCGGTAAAGCTCTTAAGATCCGCCTTCGGGGCTTTGCCCTTCGGATATCTGACAGCGGTAAGCCCTTTAACCGAAAGCGCTTTTTGGAGAGCATCTTCCGTTTCGAAATAGCTCGAGGGAGAATAGACGGTGATATTCGGAACCGATTTAAGGTAAACGGTATCGTATATTCCCTGATGGGTCACGCCGTCGCCGGGAACTATACCCGCGCGGTCTATTGCAATTACAAGATTTTCGTTAAGTATTGAGCAGTCGTGTATAAGCTGATCGAGCGCTCTTTGCAAAAAGGTTGAATAAACGCAGAAAACGGGTCTTTTACCGCCGTGTGCAAGCGCCGCCGAAAAGGTCACGGCGTGCTCCTCTGCGATGCCGACGTCGAAAAATCTTTCGGGAAATCTCTTTTTGAATTCCGAAAGGCCGGTGCCGTCCTCCATCGCCGCGGTTATTGCCAAAACGTCAGCGTTTTTTTCAGCCTCCGTAAGCAGGGCGCAGGCAAATGCCTCGGTGTAGCTTTCTCCGCTTTTTTCCAAGGCACCCTCGGAAACGCTGAAGCTTCCCACACCGTGATAAAGGCTCGGATTATCCTCTGCTCTTTCGTAGCCCTTTCCCTTTAAGGTTTTTAAGTGAATGAGGCAGGGCTCGTTAATTTCCTTTGCTCTTACAAGCAGCTTTTCCACCTCTTTTATGTCGTTTCCGTTTGCGGGACCGAGATAGGTAAATCCAAGGTCCTCAAACATGGTGCTGTTACGGTAGATGGAATATTTGAGCATAAACTTGATTTTTGTTAAAAAACCAAGCAGGGGCTTTCCTATTAACGGAACTTTATTCAAAATCCTTGACAGAAGGCTTTTTGCGCTGAAATAGCTTTTGCGGTTTCTTATTTTCGTGAGATAGGTTGCAATGTGGCCGACGTTTTTGGAAATAGACATTCCGTTATCGTTAAGTATTACGATAAGTCCGTTGCCGTCGGCTCCTGCGTTGTTAAGCCCCTCGTAGGCCTCGCCGCCGCCGAGTGCTCCGTCGCCGATAACCGCTATCACCTTGCCGTCATTGCCCGAAAGGGAGTTTGCCTTCAAAAGGCCGTACGCCGCTGAAACCGAAACGCTGCTGTGACCTGCAATGAAGCTGTCGTATTTATTCTCGGGCGGGTAAGGAAAGCCTGAAATGCCGCCTTTTTTACGCAAGGTTGAGAACTCCTCTTTTCTGCCTGTAAGGAGCTTGAAGGTGTATGCCTGATGTCCTACGTCCCAAACGATCTTATCCTTTTCGAGGTCAAAGACCGAAAGAAGTGAAACGGTGAGCTCAACGGTGCCTAAATTTGAAGCCAGGTGACCGCCCGTCTGCGAAACGTTTTCTATAAGAGCCTCTCGTATTTCCCTTGAAAGCTCTGTTTTTTCCTCGGAAGTGAGGTTTTTTACGTCGTAAGGAGTGTTTATCCTGTCAAGCAAAGACAACGTTATTTCTCCCTTCTGAAAAAGGTGATGAATTTCGCTACGAAAAATACCGTTTCGTTACTGTGCTTTATTGCAAAGCTTTTGCCTGCCGCCTTGCCCACTATTACGAAGGTGGATATCATTGCCGTAACGAGAAGCGGAAATATGAATTTCAAGGTCTGGCTTTCAAAAACCGACGCTATTCTTACCGCAAGTGCAGAGCCTGCCGCGCCTGAGATTATGCCCGACATATCACCGATAACGTCATTGCAGATGTTTGCGACCTTATCGGCGTTTTTAATGAGATTTGCACCTCTTTTTGCACCCTTTATCTTTCTTGATGCCATTGCGTTAAAGGGAGCTATATCGGCACTCGTAACCGAGGTTCCGATTATATCGAATGCCACGCCGATAAAGGCTATTACCACTATGAGAATAATGGAAACCGCAGTACCCGCGCCCTCGATTGCTATATTTGAAAAAAATGAAAAAACGACCGTGAGAATAAAAACAACGAAAAACAGCTTAACAAGATAGCTTATATTTCCGTGCTTTTTCTTTTTCTCGCGATATTCCGCCCTATCGATTTCCTTAAGGCGCTTTTCCTCGTTTTTATTTTTACTTTTCTCTTTCATTTCTTCACCGTTTTTATATTTTGAATATGGTACCCGAATGCGTAAATTTTACGGCTTAGGTCAAGTAGGTTTTCCCTACGGTCTGCCTCCCGTCGCCGGCGAGGTCATTTCTGTTTGAAGACCGCAGCATTTCGTTGCCGACAATGCGACTTGATTGCCACTCAGTCCGTACTGCAGCCCACATTCGGGATTAACAGCCTAGAGTTTTCACACACAGATCCAATCGTTAGCTATCCTCTTTTGCAGCCTCTATTTCATATTTCCGAAAAGAAATAATCCGCAGAACGCCACTCAAGGCAGGTTACAACTGCACACAGCTTTAAGCCGCATTGCAGGTTTAATCACATTCCGAAGCCTTCGCCTCAAAAATGCGCCTCTCGGAACGACGGGTCGCACCCGTATGCCGTTACGGACGCCCGGCGCTCCTTTCATCCAGCATCCACCCCAAACTGGGCGTAAGAGGCAAACACAAGACGCTTCATCGATATACCCTTTAACGGATTTTTAGGCCCGTCCTCGTTAACAACCGATCTGACTAAGGATACTGCACCATATCTCAATATATTATTTTAAAATGAGCAAATAATAGATAAGTCCTATAAGAACGCCGTAGAAAAATCCTACCGTTACCTCTGTTTTGCTATGGCCCACAAGCTCCTTTAAGTGATCACCGAATTTGGCGGTGGTGCCGTGATTTATCCACTCGTCTATCATGGTGTTTAACACCTTTGCCTGCTTGCCCGTTTCTCTTCTTACGCCCGTGGCATCGTAAAGCACAACGCACATAAAGCAAAAGGCTATTCCGAATTCCGCTGAGGTAACGCCCTCCATACAGAGAACGAGAGTTGCAAGCGAGCAGGTAAACGCCGCGTGAGCCGATGGCATTCCGCCTGAGCCGACAAATCTTTCAAAATCTATTCTTTTTTCTTTAATCAGTGTTATAAGGAATTTAATAAGCTGCGCCGAAAACCACGCGCACACCGAGCAAAGTATATAGTGGTTTATCATCAGTGATCCCTTTCAAGAATTTTATCGCAAAGCCAAAACAAAAACTCGTTATTGTTAAATCTTGCAATGGATTTTTTCGCTTCCTCAAGATAGAATGCCGCACGTTCCTTTGCCTTTTCCATTCCGACTACCTTAAGGTAGGTATATTTATCGTTTTTCTCATCGCTTCCTATTGGCTTACCGAGCTTTTTCTCATCGCCTATAACGTCGAGTATATCGTCGGTAATCTGAAACGCAAGACCGAAGTTTTTACCGAAATTTTCGGCTTCCTTAACAAGATCGTAGCGCTTTGCGACAATGCAACCGAGGGCACATGCCGCCGAGAGAAGATTCGAGGTCTTTTTCTCATACATTTTGAGTATAACCTCCTCGGTTGGAGGCGTTGCAGCAGTTTCAAGAGAGAGATCTATCTGCTGACCGCCGCACATTCCGAGATAGCCCGCATATTTCGAGAGGTAAGCTATTGCTTTGACCGAGCTTTCGCTGTCAAGTACGTTGGGAGTGCCGTTTGTTGCTATCTGGTGAAATGCCTCGGTAAGAAGCGAATCTCCCGCCAGAAGCGCGGTCGCCTCGCCGAAAACCACGTGGTTTGTGGGAATTCCTCTGCGAAGCTCGTCGTTATCCATACAGGGAAGATCGTCATGGATAAGGGAGTAGGTGTGGATCATCTCCAGCGCCGCTGCGACGATATAGGCTCGGGGAGGAATCTTTTCCGACGCCGCCGCGATCTTATAAAACTCAAGAAGTATCACGGGGCGCAATCTCTTCCCGCCCGCCTCAATAGAGTAGTTCATCGCCTCGGCAAGGCGTAAAATATCGTTATCATGGGTATTTATCAACCCGAAAATGCAGTTATTTACCTTTTCGACCGCAAGCTCAAGCTTTTCATCGTTTGTTAAGACCTTCTCGGTATCACCGTTTTCGGTTTTTAAAACGTTCTTGCTCATTCCGCTACCTCTTTTTCGGTTAATATTTCAATTTTCTGCTCCGCTTCCGAAATCATTTTCGAAAGCTCGCGCGAGAGAGCCGCACCCTCCTCGTAAAGCGAGGCGGCATCCGACACCGATACGCTTCCCGACTCGAGACGGGTTACTATTTCTTCAAGTCTTTTCATTTTTTCTTCAAATTTCATCAGAGGAGTCCTCCTTTTTTTCGGTTACGGTTGCATTGGCCGCGCCTTTTGCAAAGGTGATGCTTACCGTATCTCCCGTTTCGATTTCTTTTGCCGACATTACTGCCCTTCCGTTTACCGTTACAACGGAATATCCTCTTTCGAGGACCGCTTTCGGATTTACCGAGTTGAGCCGACAGTCAAGAAGGGTAAGCTTTTGCCTTTTCCCGTCGATAAATGCTTTTGCCGCAATTTCAAGCTTTTCGGTTATATAGTCAAGCTCAAGGCTTTTATCTTCAAAATATTTCCTTGCCGATCTTTTAAGATCCTTTACAAGACGCTCGCATTTTTCCTTTTGTGCCAAAGCAATCTTCATGAGGGCGTTTTTCATACGGAGCTCGGATTTGAAAACGCTTTCCGCCACCGCCGCGATATCGGGTGTGGCAAGCTCTGCCGCCGCCGAGGGAGTGGGTGCGCGAAGGTCTGCGGCGAAATCGGAAAGAGTAAAATCGGTTTCGTGGCCGACTGCGGAAATTATCGGAAGCTCCGATTCGTAAACAGCTCTTACGGTGGCTTCTTCATTAAACGCCCACAGGTCTTCTATCGATCCGCCGCCCCTGCCCACTATAAGCAGCTCCGCTCTCTTTTCGGCGTTTGCTCTTTTTATTGCCGCCGCTATCTCGCCCGATGCCGTAGCTCCCTGAACCGTTACGGGATAGATAAGCAGGCTTGCTATCGGATATCTTCTCTTTAAAATATTTATCATATCCTGAACTGCGGCGCCCGTGGGTGAGGTGATTATTCCAACGGTTTTTGGATATTTCGGAAGAGGCTTTTTAAGAGACTCGTCAAAAAGTCCTTCTGCGGACAGTCTTTTCTTAAGCTCCTCAAAGGCAAGCCAGAGAGTACCCTCTCCGTCGGGCATTATCTCCTCGATGTAAAGCTGATACTGGCCGCCCTTTTCGTAAACGCCCACCTTTCCGTAGGCAGTTACCTTAAGTCCGTCGTAAAGCTTTACCCGAAGACGCGATGCGTTTCCCTTAAACATTACCGCCTTTATAACTCCGCCCTCGTCTTTTAGGGACATATAGAGATGGCCGCTTGCATAGTGGCCCGTAAAATTTGATATCTCGCCTCTTACGAAGATGCCCGCAAGGTTTTTGTCGCCGTCGAAAAGGGAGGCTATATATCTGTTAAGTTGTGTTACCGTTACGACAGCTTTGCTCATTTTAAATCTTATCCTTCAGTGATGCAAGTAAAGCAATTCCCGCCGCATTGTCTGCCGAGAGAGAGGCGGGTGCAAAATATATTTCCTTTTCATTCGAAAGAGCTTTACGGAGAAGCTCGCTTGAGGTCACTCCGCCCGACATTATTACGGTGCCCTCCGTTTTCTCCTTTATCGCGGCTGTGACCGCGTTTACGACGGAAAGCAAAACGTAGCGGGCGATATCCTCTTTATTTTCGCCGTTATCAACCATTTTTTTCGCCTTGTTTTCAAGACCCGAAAAGTTGAAGCCGCCGTTTTTATAGCATTTAAGATAATCCTTTTTTTCGCTTTGAAGCGAAAGACGGTCTATTTCCTTGCCCGACGGGAATTTGAAGCCAAGCAGCTTACCGGTGCGGTCAAGAGCCTGACCTGCACTGATATCGAGCGTTTCCGAAGCTATTTCTACTAAAAAGCCCGCACCGTTTGATGTGACCTTTAAAAGCTCTGTGGTGCCGCCCGAAAGGTGAAAGGCGTAAAAGCATTTCCCGTTTTCGAAAAGCTCCTTTTTCCCTGCGCCGTAAACCGCCGCCGCGATGTGCCCCTCCTGATGGGAAAAGCGGTAAAGCGGTGCGTCGGAAGCCGCCGCTGCCGCGTACGCCGCCGAAACTCCCGCCAAAAAACAGGGCATATAAGAGCCTTCTGCGTTACGCGGTCTTTCGGAAACGCCCACCGCGGCGTATGGCCCCTTTTCGGCTTTTTCAAAAAGGACGGGGAAATTTTTTGTGTGATTAAAATGGGCGTCGCTCTGGCGAAGCCCAAGGGCATCTCCCGCATCAAGAAGAATCTTCTCCTGTGAAAGCTCCCCGGTTTCGCTGTTATAGACCGCAAGCGAGGTGGTGTAGTTGCTCGAATCTATGCCGAGATATTTCATATCACTCTTTGTTTCTTGAGATATTTCCCAAGACTCCGTTTATAAATGCGGGCATATCGTCCGCATCGAATTCCTTTGCAAGCTCGATTGCCTCGTTTATGGCAATGTTTTCGGGAATATCGTCGTTATAAAGCATTTCAAAAACCGCAAGACGGAGAATGGAAAGGGTTATCACGGAAAGCCTTGAAATCTTCCAGTTCTTAAGATATTTCTCGATGAGAATATCTATCTCCTCCCTCTTTTCCTCTACACCGGTTACCGTGGCTCTGATATAGTCGGTAAGGGCAAGATCCCGAAGCTCCGCCGCATTATCGAAACGCTCGGATACGGTCATCTCCTTATGGAACTGCCCTTCGAATATGAGGTAAAGCGCTTCTTTTCTCTCTTGTTTTCTGTTCATAATGTTATCACTTCCGCTTTTTTTGCATAAAATCCGATCATAATTATTTTTATACAGTATATTATACAATATCTATATAAAAAAATAAAGGGTTTTATAAAAAAATTTCCCGCCAAAAGGCGGGAAATTTCATTTTTTACGGGTTTATTTTGAAATCGTACACGGAGCAAGTCGAATAGGTGGTTATAAATTCAACGGCACCCGAAGATGCAATGTCGGAAACAGTAGCGCGCAATATCTCGTTTCCGTCAATAATCACGGCAATTTCCTTTCCTTTTACCGTGATTTCGGGCTTTAAGCGCTTACCCGACGAAACGTCGTAAGCCACCTCTTCCACGGTGATTCCTTTATATGAAACACCTACCGCACCCTTTTTGAAGTAGATCAAAGCTCCCGAAAGCTCAGGATATTCACCCGTTTTGGCTCTCACCAAAACGCCCGTGTAGCCGTTCTCCTTCAAATTCGTGATGCTGAAATTTGCCTTCACCGTGAAATCGTCAAACACTCTGCCCGAGTGGCCCAAAAGCAGACCGTAATCGGTTATATTGTTCTTCACGGTGCCGCTCATCTCGGCCGTGTAGCCAAGCGTCGAATAGCTTTCAAATCCGCTCAAATAGCTTCTTTTGGTTACGTTTCTGAATGCCGCCGAGCTTTTATCGGTAATGAGCGAAAGAGAGCCGAGAAGCTTTTTGAGAGTTATTTTTGCGGTTATTGCCGCCTCGGGATTATCGTTTAAATAAACCGAAATGCCCGTTTGCTCATCGGCAATTATTCTTATGCGGTTTTGACTTTTCGGGTTTATCTTCTCCGACGCAGAGGCTATTTCTGTGCCGTCCGAATAAAGCACCACTCTTCCGTCTGCAAAAATCGCAAGGTAAAAGCCCGACTCGGTTGCCTTATCGGTTATATTCCTTTTACCGAAGGAAATGCCCGCGCTTCCCTTTCCTCCGAGAAGCTCAACGGTAGCATCGAAGATATGACGGGGCGCGACGTTTGATCCGATATAATCGCAGCTTGCATAAATACCCTTGTCGGTCTGCACAAAGCCCGCGTCGGTGTATTTCCAGGCGCCGTCGCCATAGGATATGGTGTGCGAAACGGCATTTGTAAATTGTATTTCGGTTTTTGAGGTATCTTTATTGGTGATAAGGGCGTTTTTGCCGTTTATCATATCTCCCGCGGTAAACTCCTCGAAAACCGCCTCGGTGCCGCCGATTGCGGTCATTCCGCCGTAAATTTCAGAGAAATTTGCGTTTATAAGATTTCCGAGTATTTTATAGCTTTCACCGTCTGTGCTGTAATACGCCGATATATAGGTTCCCGCTCTTTGGAGATGTAAATAGACCTTACCGTTTGAAATTTCAGCTTCGGCCTCGGTGATAAGCAAGCCCGAAAGCTTTGATTTCAAATATAACTTGCTTCCGTTTTTTACAAGCGATATAACGTTTTGCTCGTCCTGATAGATCGTAAGCCCCGCTTCGCCGTCGGTTTTTGAAAGTCCGACTGTCACCGAGAAATCCTCCGAGGAAAATGCCGAGAGCATTCTTGCGGTTTTACCCTCGGTAAAGAGGGTGAGCTTGCCGCCGCTTACCGAATATTTTTTTGCAATTTTCGTGTATATTGCGGCGGGAACAGAGCTTTCGAATTTATCGTAGATCGGGGTGGTGTCTTCGGTTACCGAAAGGCTTGAAAACTCTGCCGTAACGGTAGTTTCGCCGCCTGCTGCGAAAATACCCGCAACAACCCCCTCCTTCATTGCCACCGACCTGCTTCCGACCTCCGTATCCGAAACGAAGGCGGTAAATTTATTGAACTGATCGCGCGTGATTTTAAGGCAAACGGTTTCGGAGGAAATTTCCGACGAAGCAACCTCAATGACGTCGCCGCCCTCTCTTTCTCTTACCTCCATTACCGCCTTTCCGTCTTTAACCGTAAGGGAAACGAAGGGGGCATAGATGCTTTCCGATTCTCTTATCATAACTCCTGCACCGTTTACCGATGCCGAAAGGTCCGCCGAAACGCTGACCGCGCCGAAAACGTTTTTGCCGTAAAGCCTGAAGTTATCGTTAACGCTTTCAAGGTAGCCGCTTCCCGAAAGGATAACCGCCTTGTCGGTTAAAACGGTGGTTCCCAAAACGGGGACGTTGCCGATATCAGCCGAGATAAAGCCGCCGAAATATCCGCTTCTCTTCTCGCTTTTTACTATTATTGCGCTCGATTCCTTTGCCACCGAAACGGTAATAATACCGTTTTCAACTCTATATCCCTCGCCCGTTTCGTAGTTCCAGAGAATATCGCCGTCGTTATAAAGACCGAGCTTGTAAACGGGGATTTCTATAGTTTCTGCGGCTTTTCCGTTGTTTATTGCCGTTATTACCGCCTCGTTTTCGTTAAAGCGGGCGTAAGAAAGCACGTCGGGCTCCGAGGAAGCAGTAAGAGGCATAAAACCGCCGTTTGAAAGAACGCCGTTAAACTCCTTTCGGAGCTTAAGGAGCGATTTATAGCTGTTTAATATATTGTAATTCCAGCTCTTCTCATTCCAGTTAAAGCTCTGCATATTTCCAAAGCTTGCACTGTGACCCTCCATTCCGATTTCGTCGCCGTAGTAGATCACGGGGCTTCCGACCATTGTAAACTGCATTACAGCCGCCAAAATCGCCTTGCTTTCGTTGCCGCCGAGATTTGTCAAAACCCTTGCAACGTCATGGCTTGAAATGAGGTTATAGCCCGATTTTGCAACGTCAAACGGCACCTTATTGACCGAGGTCGCAACCTTTTTAAGAAGCTCGTCGGCGTTATAGCTTACCGTGGTTTTATAGCCCGAGCTTTCGTCACCCGGATGATTTCTGGGAGCATCGAAATAAAGGTAGATATGCTCGGCAAAGTCACCGTAGTTCCAGACCGAGTCAAGTGCGGTTCCGTAGCGCTCCTCCGGCAAAACGGTGGTTTCGCCTATAAGAATCGTTTCGAAGTCGGAGGCCAAGCGGTCTTAGGAAGA
>JAZQKU010000034.1:0-8797 GCA_045542315.1 Eubacteriales bacterium
GATACTCCGCTAAGAGTATCACGCCTATCAGAGCGGGTTCTTTTTTATTTTACTATGTTATTTATTATATCTTGTGATATATAGGGCGATAACATTTTGGTTCTTCTCAAACCGACTTATATAATTTAAAATATTATATGTGATAGTATGCGTATAATTTTTTATATACCGAAAAGGAAAAAAAGGAAACGGAGGTCGCAAAACGGTGAAGGTTGACCGAATCGTTGCGGTTTTAAACGATAAAATAGTTTATAAAAACGGAAACAGTTGCATAAAGACCTTCGGAAGGGACTATCCGAAGAAAAAGGTCATCGAAGAGGCGCTTTGCTATGCAAAGGCAGAGGAGATATTTCAGAATACCCCGATTCTGGAGGGCGTTTCGAGGCAGGGCGGAAAATGGGCGATAACCTATGAGTTTATAAAGGGTAAAACGCTTCGGCAGATGATTTCGGAAAACCCCGAAAAAACGGAGGAGCTTCTTCAAGGATTCGTTTCCGTTCAGATCGAAATACATAAAAAAAGCGGTCATTCCTTTAAGAGCATGAAAGCGGAAATGAGCGAAAATATTTTGAATTGCAGGCTTGACGCCGAAAAGAAATACGCTCTTCACAGCATGCTTGAAAGGATGGAGATGCGCTCTCTTGTATGTCACGGAAGCTTTACTCCCGAAAAGGTGATAGCGGGCGAAGGCGGAAACTTTGTAACCGGCTGGAGCAGAACTCTTTGCGGCGAGCCCCTTGCCGATGCGGCACTTACCTATTTGCTTTTCAAATTAAAGGGTGAGCACACCGCAGCAAAGGAATATCTCGAGATTTATTGCAAAATGAGTAATTCGTCAAAGGAAGAGATCATCAGGTGGATACCGCTTGCGGCGGCATCGCGCTCCGTTTATGAAAAGGAAACGGCGCGAAACGAGCTTCTTTCCTGGACCAACGTTGTGGATTGAGGTGACATGATTTTGAATATCACGGTTTGCATCGGCAGCTCATGCCATATAAAAGGGGCAAGAGAGGTCGTGGAAAAGCTTCAGGATCTGATTTCGGAAAACGGTCTTGAGGATAAAATAGAGCTTCAGGGCTCCCTTTGCACGGGAAACTGCAGGCTCGGAGTTGCGGTCACGGTTGACGGCAAGGTGTTTTCGGTAACCCCCGAGGGCGTTTTTGAATTTTTTAACGAAAACGTTTTAAACAAGTGAAAAACAAAAAGTTTTAAAGATAAAGGAGTAAACTATGATTAACATTGATTTTTCAAAGGTTGAAGCTATTTTGGAGAAAAACGGCTTTAAGGAACAGAATATCATCTCCATTTTGCAGGAGATCCAGGAAGAATTTCATTATCTTCCCAAAGAGGTTTTCCCCTATCTTGCAAAGCAGCTTAAGTTGAGCGAGGCAAGAATCTACAGCATTGCAACCTTTTATGAGAATTTCTCTCTTGAACCCAAGGGCAAATACGTTATCAAGATCTGCGACGGCACCGCTTGCCACGTAAGAAAGTCCATTCCGATTCTTGAAAAGTTAAGAAGCGAGCTCGGACTTTCCGATAAAAAGAAGACCACCGACGATTTGAATTTCACTCTTGAAACGGTATCCTGCCTCGGCGCTTGCGGTCTTGCTCCCGTTTTAACGGTAAACGACGTTGTTTACCCCGAAATGACGCCCGACAAAGCGGTTGCGCTTTTAAACACTCTTAAGGAGGAAATAAAGAATGCTTAAAAACAGAGAAGAGCTCAAGGCATACAGAGAAGCCGCTCAAAAGGCTTATGCGGCCGAAGAAAAAAAGATTATCGTTTGCGCAGGTACAGGCTGTGTAGCGAGTGGCTCGCTCGGAATTTACGATAAAATAAAGACACTTATCGAGGAAAAGGGGCTTAACGTTTCCGTTGAGCTTATGAAGGATCCTCACAGCCCCGACGTAGGCTTGAAAAAGAGCGGCTGTCACGGCTTCTGCGAAATGGGTCCCCTTCTTCGCATCGAGCCCGAGGGCTGGCTCTACACGAAGGTCAAGGCCGAAGACTGCGAGGAGATAGTTGAAAAGACCGTTATCGGCGGCGAATGCATTGAAAGACTCGTTTACAAAAGAGACGGAAAGATATACAAGGAGCAGTCGGAGATCCCCTTCTATCAGCAGCAGACCCGTGTGGTTCTGGAGCATTGCGGAAAGATAAACGCCGACTCCATTGCGGAATACATAGCGATCGGCGGATACGAGGCGTTTGAAAAGGCGCTCTTCGATATGACGCAGGACGATATCGTTTCGGAGGTCTCCAAGGCAGAGCTTCGCGGCAGAGGCGGCGGCGGCTTCCCCGCAGGAAAGAAGTGGGAGCAGGTAAAGCGTCAGAAGGAGCCCGTTAAATACGTCGTATGTAACGGTGACGAGGGCGACCCCGGCGCATTTATGGACCGAAGCATTATGGAGGGCGACCCCCACAGAATGCTTGAGGGTATGCTTATCGCGGCGGTTGCCTGCGGAGCATCGGAGGGATACATCTACGTTCGTGCCGAATATCCTCTTGCGGTTAAAAGACTTCAGAATGCTATTGCGCAGGCAGAGGAGCTCGGTCTTATGGGCGAGAATATCCTCGGTACCGGCTTTAATTTCAAAATGCATATAAACCGCGGCGCAGGCGCATTCGTTTGCGGAGAGGGCAGTGCTCTTACCGCTTCCATCGAGGGAAAGAGAGGCTTCCCCAGAGTTAAGCCTCCCCGTACCGTTGAACAGGGACTTTTTGATAAGCCCACCTGCTTAAACAACGTTGAAACCTATGCAAACGTAGCACAGATAATCATCAAGGGAGCCGATTGGTTTACCGGCATCGGAACAGAGAAGAGCCCCGGCACCAAGGCGTTTGCTCTTACCGGAAACATCAGAAACACAGGTCTTATCGAGGTTCCCATGGGAACTACCCTCCGAAAGATTATCTTCGATATCGGCGGCGGCATGAGAGGCGACGGCGAGTTCAAGGCCGTTCAGATAGGCGGTCCCTCGGGCGCTTGTCTTACCAAAGAGCATCTTGATCTTCCCCTTGACTTTGACACCTTGAAGAAGGTTGGCGCAATGATCGGCTCGGGCGGCTTGGTTGTTATGGATTCAAATACCTGTATGGTTGAGGTTGCCCGCTTCTTTATGAACTTTACCCAGAACGAATCATGCGGTAAATGCGTTCCCTGCCGTGAGGGCACCAAGAGAATGCTTGAGATCCTTGAGAGGATCGTTGCAGGCAAGGGTGAGGACGGCGACATTGAGCTTTTGCTTGAGCTTGCAGACACTATTTCGGCAACCGCACTCTGCGGCCTCGGAAAGTCCGCTCCCTCTCCCGTAGTAAGCACCATAAAGAATTTCAGAGATGAATACGAGGCACATATCTACGAGAAGCGTTGTCCCGCGGGAGCCTGTCAGAAGCTTAAGAGAATCGTTATCGATCCCGAGCTTTGTAAGGGCTGCAGCAAATGCTCACGCATCTGCCCCGTCGGCGCGATCAGCGGAAAGATCAAGGAGCCCTTTACCATCGATCTCAACAAATGCATCCGTTGCGGCAGCTGTATTGACGCTTGCGCGTTTAAAGCTATTAAGGAGAACTGAAGATGAACGAAAAGAAATATATGACTATCGACGGTATTCCCGTTGAAATAGAAGGCGAAAAGAATATTCTGGAGCTTTGCCGTAAGATCGGTATCAAAATGCCCACCTTCTGTTATCATTCCGACCTTTCCGTTTACGGTGCATGCCGTATGTGTATGGTTGAGAATGAAAGAGGCGGTCTTGATGCGGCTTGCTCAACTCCTCCCAGAGCGGGAATGAAGGTAAGAACCAACACCGAGCGTCTTCGCAGATACAGAAAAAACATATTGGAGCTTTTGCTTGCAAACCATTGCCGCGACTGCACCGTTTGCGAAAATAACAACAAGTGTAAGCTTCAGGATCTTGCAATGCGCTTCAATATTGAAGGCGTCCGCTTCCCCAACCGTGCGGTTTCAACCAAGGGAGAGGATACCTCATCGCCCTGCATTTCGAGAGATGCGGGCAAATGCATTCTCTGCGGCGACTGCGTAAGAGTATGTAACGAGATACAGAAGGTCGGCGCTATCGACTTTGCCCACCGCGGCGCAAATATGACGATAAGCACCGCATTCAATAAGCCCCTTGCCGAGTCGCCCTGCGTTGGCTGCGGTCAGTGTGCAGTGGTTTGCCCCACCGGCGCTATCGTTGTAAACAACAGCATCGACAAGGTATGGAAGGCAATAGACAATCCCGATCTCAAAACCACCGTTCAGATAGCTCCCGCTGTAAGAGTTGCGCTCGGTAAAGAGCTTAATATCGGCGACGGAACCAACGTTATCGGAAAGATAGTTGCGGCACTCCGCCGTATGGGCTTCGATGAGGTTTACGACACCACCCTCGGCGCCGACCTCACCGTTTTAGAGGAGAGTGAGGAGTTCCTTACCCGCATAGAAGAGGAAAAGGATCTTCCCCTTATCACCTCCTGCTGCCCCGGTTGGGTTCAGTTCTGCGAGAAAAAGCACCCCGAATTCTTAAAGAACGTTTCAACCTGCCGCTCGCCTATGCAGATGATGGCATCTATTTTGAAGGATCAGAGCGAAAAATCCTCGAGAAAGATGTTCCACGTTGCGGTAATGCCCTGCACAGGCAAGAAATTCGAGGCTGAAAGAGAAGATTTCAAGGTAAACGGCAATCCCAACGTTGACGCCGTTATCACCACCCAGGAGCTTATCGTAATGATAAAGGAATCGGGCATAATGTTCGATCAGCTCGAGCCCGAGGCAGTTGATATGCCTCTCGGAACCATCTCCGGCGCAGGCGTGATCTTCGGCGTGACCGGCGGTGTAACCGAGGCGGTCCTTCGCCGCGTTTCCTCCAACAAGAGCAGATACGCTCTTTTAGAGGTTGCAAATGCAGGCCAGCGCGGAAATAAGGATATTAAGGAATTTACCGTCCCATACGGCGAAAAAGAGCTTAAGATCGCGGTTGTAAGCGGTCTCGGAAACGCCGAAACGGTTTTGGAAAGAGTCAAGGCGGGCGAGCATTTCGACTTTATTGAGGTTATGGCATGTCCCGGCGGCTGCGTAAACGGCGGCGGTCAGCCTTACGCAAGCAAGGAAGATTGCGAAAACAGATCGAAGGGCCTTTACGAGTCCGACAGATTGCTCAGTATCCGTCGATCTGAGGAAAACCCCTTAATGACATCTCTTTATAAGGAAATAATCAAAGGAAAAGCGCACGAACTGTTACACGTCGATTATACGAAGGGTAAGGTAGAATAAAATGATTAATGTAAGAGTATGCATAGGCACCTCATGTCATTTAAACGGCGCAAACAACGTTGTTGCTGATTTTCAGCATCTCATAGAGAAATACGATCTTCACGAAAAGGTTGAGCTTTCCGCTGCCTTTTGTATGCAGCACTGCTCCAAAAACGGAGTTTCGGTAATTGCCGACGGTGAAAAATACTGCGTAAAGGCAGAGGAAGCAAGAAAGTTCTTTAAGGAAACCATTTTACCCATGGTAAAATAATTTCCGAAACAGGAGATAAAAATGATAATTCAGGTTTGTGTGGGAAGCTCGTGTCATTTAAAGGGCTCCGAGGAGATAGTGCGTTTGCTTCAGAAGGCAATAGAGGATCACCGTCTTGAAGGAGAGATAACCCTTGCGGGAAGCTTTTGTATTGGCAAATGCAACCGTACGGGAGTGACCGTTACGGTCGATGATGAAATACACGTAGGAATTACGAGCGAGAATTTCAGAGAATTTTTTACTCAAAACGTTCTGAACAAGCTTTGAAAGGAATAGATCTCAATGCAAAAATACCTTGCATTAAAGAAATCCAACTGCAAAAACTGCTATAAATGTATACGCCATTGTCCCGTTAAAGCAATAAGATTTTCGGGCAATCAGGCACATATAATCAACGATGAGTGCATTCTTTGCGGACATTGCTTCGTAGTCTGTCCGCAGAATGCAAAGGAAATAATAAGCGAGCTTGAAAAGGTCAAGGTAATGCTTCAGTCTGAGGAAAAGATAGTAGTAAGCCTTGCCCCCTCATTCGTGGCAAACTACCACGGAGTGGGAATAGAGTCGATGAGAAAGGCTCTTAAAAAGCTCGGATTTTACGACGTTGAGGAAACCGCTCTCGGTGCAACGGTGGTAAAGACCGCCTACGAGAATATGCTTCGCGACGACAGTCGCGACGTGGTCATATCCTCCTGCTGTCATTCGGTAAATCTTCTTATTCAGAAGCATTATCCCGAGGCGCTCAAATACCTCGCGGATATCCTTTCGCCCATGCAGGCTCACTGCACCTCCATTAAGGAGCGTATGCCCGAGGTCAAGACGGTATTTATCGGCCCCTGCGTTGCAAAAAAGGACGAGGCCGGCAGATACGGCGATATAGTTGACGCGGTGCTCACCTTCGAGGATCTTTCGGAATGGCTGAAGGAAGAGGGTATAGAGCTTGAAACCGAAAAGGAAGAAAACGAGAAGAGCCGTGCAAGACTTTTCCCGACCACGGGCGGAGTTTTGAAGACTATGACCGAAAGACTTCCCGGCTACAGCTACATTGCCATCGACGGCGTTGAAAACTGTATTGCCGCAATAAAGGATATAATTTCGGGAAAGATACATCACTGCTTTGTTGAGATGTCTGCCTGCGTGGGAAGCTGCGTCGGCGGCCCCATTATGGAAAAATACCATCACTCCTTTATAAAAGACAGCATCTCGGTTCTGGAATTTGCCGGAAAAGAGGATTTTGAGGTAGATCAGCCCGAGCAAAAGAATTTGAAAAAGATATTCTTTGAGATAGAGCAGAGAAACCAACGTCCCACCGATGCGGAGATAGAGAACGTTTTGCGTCAAATGGGCAAAATAACCCCCGCTCAGGAGCTTAACTGCGGCTCCTGCGGCTACAATACCTGCCGTGAAAAGGCAGTGGCGATAATTCAGGGCAAGGCGGAGATCTCAATGTGTCTTCCTTATCTCAAGGATAAGGCGGAAAACTTCTCCGATACTATTGTAAAAAACACGCCCAACGGAATTATCGTTTTAAACGAGCAGTTTGAGGTGCAGCAGATAAATGCTGCCGCAAGAAAAATAATGAATATACGTTCGGCAAGCGACGTTTTGGGCGATCAGGTAGTAAGAATTCTCGATCCGTCTCCCTTTATAAACGTAAAGAATACGGGAAGAGGAATAAGAAACCAGCGTGTTTATCTTGCCGAATATAACAAATTCATTGAGCAGACTGTTGTTTACGACAGGGATTCACGTCTTCTTATATGCATAATGCGTGATATTACCGATGAGGAAACGGAGCGCAAGAAGAAGGAAGATATGAGAAGCAAGACGTTTGAGGTAACCGATAACGTCGTTGAAAAACAGATGCGTGTCGTTCAGGAGATAGCTTCGCTTCTCGGCGAAACAGCTGCCGAAACAAAGATAGCGTTAAGCAAGCTGAAGGAGTCGATTTCCGATGATTGATCTTTGCGCTGACATTGGCTACAAAAGCATCAACCATTACGGCGAACAGCTTTGCGGCGACCATATTGAAATTGTAACGCCCGACGATAATTCGGCAGTGGTCGTTTTGTCTGACGGACTCGGAAGCGGCGTTAAGGCAAACATACTTTCTACTCTTACCTCTAAGATCATTTCAACAATGCTTGCCGAGGGCCTTTCGCTTGAGGAATGCGTTGAAACGATTGCGGCAACCTTGCCGGTATGCTCGGTAAGAGGAGTTGCTTATTCGACGTTTACGATAATCCATTTGAAGAATAACAGAACGGCGGAGGTCATTCAGTACGATAACCCCCACGTCATACTTCTTCGTGACGAGCAGAACTACGATTATCCCAAAACAAAAATGAATATCGGCGGAAAGCAGATATATAAATCGGTAATAAATCTCAAGGAAAACGATATTTTCGTTGCAATGAGTGACGGTTGCCCTCACGCCGGAATAGGCCTTGCCTATAATTTCGGCTGGAAAAGGGAAGAAATAATAAACTTTATGGAGGCTATCTGCACTGCGGGCTACACGGCAAAGACTCTTTGTACCATGCTCGTTGACGAGTGCGATAAGCTTTACGGTAATAAACCCGGCGACGACGCGACTGCCTGCGTCATAAAGATACGTAAGCGCGAGCCCATGAACCTGCTTTTCGGACCGCCTTATAACCGCGACGATGCCGACCGTATGATGTCGCTCTTCTTCTCGAAGGAGGGCAAGCATATAATCTGCGGAGGAACCACCTCGTCGATTGCGGCGTCCTACCTCGGAAAGCCTCTTAACGTAAGTCTTACCTTCGAGAAATCTGACGTTCCGCCTATTGCAACCATCGAGGGCGTTGATCTCGTTACGGAAGGCGTTATAACGGTAAATAAGGTTTTGGAATATGCGAAGGACTATCTCGGCGACAATCTTCTTTACGAGCACTGGTGCTTTAAAAAGGACGGCGCCTCGCAAATATGCCGCCTCCTTTTCGAGGAAGCCACCGACATAAACTTTTACGTCGGCAGAGCGATAAATCCCGCTCATCAGAACCCCGAGCTTCCAATTAACTTCAATATTAAAATGAATCTGGTTGAGGAGCTTACGAAATGCCTCAGGCAGATGGGAAAAAGAATAAAGGTAAGTTATTTTTAAAACAAAAATCCCGTCCGAAAGGACGGGATTTTTTGAGTTGAAGCTACTTATGGTATTGGCGGCGGATTTTTATACGCACCAATCAAAAAATGTGAAAAGATAATGTCTGAGTTTTTAATAAAATTTATTTTTGTAAATAATATG
>JAZQKU010000035.1:0-16436 GCA_045542315.1 Eubacteriales bacterium
GATGGTGTCAAACATATCGACGAGGCAGAAGGTGATTACCAAAACGTTTGCGTTGATAATTGCATTTGCGCCGCCCTCAAATACGGTATAGCCCTTGAATGCGCCGATAAGGCCGATCTCGCCGAAATCCTTGAAGGACTGGCCGATCTTGCCGAGGTCGAAGCCGGGAAGGGTCCAGGTGGTGAGGTAGTAGAGAACGGAGATGGAGAGGATCGAGATGATGGTTGCGCCCTTAACCTTCTTGTGCTCGAGAATGCCGATAAGGAAAAGACCGAGGAGAGCCAATACTACGGGAGCAATAGCCTTCCATGCTTCGAAGAATTCCTTGCCTGCAACTGCGCCGTGGAAATCGAAGAGTGCAACAAAGGTGTACTGATTTGCGGTTACGATGCCTGCATTCTTGAAGCCGATGAATGCAATGAAGAGGCCGATACCTGCGGGGATAGCTTTCTTAAGACAATCGGGGAGAGCTTTTGCAATGTACTTTCTTGCGCCGGTCATTGAAAGTATCATAAATACTACGCCGGAGAGAAGAATAATGAAAAGGCCTTCCTGATAGCCCTTTATCGTGCTTTCGCCGCTTAAGATCGCGGGCAAAATAAACGATACGAAGAAGAAGGAGTTAAGACCCATTCCGCATGCCTGTGCAAAGGGGAGCTTTGCATAGAGAGCATAGAGCAGTGTTCCGATAACTGCTACGAGAATAGAAGCAACGTAAACTGCGTTCCAAATGGTGTCGAGCTCGCCGCCAAAGTTAAATCCGACAACCTGATTGGGGTTGGTTACCACGATATACGCCATAGCGAAGAAGGTGGTAAGACCGGCAATGATCTCGGTTTTAACATTTGATCCGCGTTCGCTGATCTTGAAAAAGCTGTCAAGCTTATTCGGAGTGTTTGCCATGTTTTTTTACCTCTTTTTCTTTAAAATTTTCGCACGGTTTTAAAAACTGCACTATTATAATTATAATAAATTCTTTATAATAAATCAATAGTTTTTTAACATTTTATTTTACTAAAGCAAAGTTTTTTGAAAAAGCGGTCCGCATTATTGCGGACCGCTTTGATTTACAGATACTTATCTATATTGTCGTTATGCTCTTTATAGGTTTTTGCGAAATAGGTTTTGCCGTTTGCACCGATAAAGTAGTAATAATCGTGCTCGGAAGGCTCAAGCGTAGCCACGATCGCCTCGATCCTCATATTTGAAATGGGCCCTTTAGGAAGTCCCGCATAAACGTAGGTGTTATAAGGACTGTCGATCTCGGTATCCTTGGTTGTGAGCGGGCGGGTCTTATCTCCGCGGACGTAATAGACCGTTACGCAGGATTCCAGCTTCATTCCTATTTTAAGCCTGTTTACGAATACTCCCGCAACGTCCTTCAGCTCGGAGAGGTTGGTGGTTTCGCACTGCACCACCGAGGCAAGGGTTATTATCTCGTCTAAGGAAAGCTCGCTTTTTTCTGCAAGCTCGTAAATTCCCGCCGAGGTCAGCTTTGAGTGGAAGTTATCGAGAAATTTTTTCATGATTCCCGCTGCCGACTCCGAAACGAAAAGCTCGTAGGTATCGGGATAGAGGTATCCCTCGTAATAATATTCTCTTTCGGGAAGGTTTTTGAGAAAATCATAGTTATCTCTTATTGAGTCAAGTGCTGTAAGAAGCTCTGCGGCTGTGTAGCCCGTCTGGTTTGAGAGCGACTCCAGAATTTCCTTTTGAGTAAGGCCCTCGATTACGGTTATACGGTAAACGTCCTGAATAGGCTTGCCCGTTATTACCGTGATTATCTCACCGTAGCTCATAGAGGGGGAAAGCTCGAATTTACCCGCCTTTAAAGCGGCGGCGGGAGTGTTCAGCTTGATATAGATCTTAAAGCAAAGCTCGGAGCCGATAAAGCCCTCGCTCTCAAGCTTTTTTGCAACGGTTGAAAAGCTTGCGCCCTCGGGAACGTTAAAGACCGTTGCCGCGCCGCTTCGGTTTGCGCCGCCCGTTTCGTCAATATAGTAGGTGTAAAGGCAATATGCCGAGGCAGAGGCAATCAGCACAAGCGCCAAAAAGACCGAAACAAGCGTAATTACGATCTTTTTACCTTTCTTTTGTGTTTTTGGGGCGGAATTTTCTTTAACTTCCTTCATTTTCCTTTTCCTTTCGGTCCTTTTTACCGCGGCTTGTGAACCCACGCCGCGCAAAAAGCATAATATGTATCAAACAGATTTCTGTGAGGTGAACAAAATGGGATCAAACAATAATTCTCTCGGCTGCACGGGCGGTTGCTTCTGGATAGTTATTATCCTTATTCTCTTCCTTCTTTGCAACAAAGAGCTTTGCTTCTGATTACTTACGGCCATTCCTGAAACGGAATGGCTTTTTTATTTCCAGAAGCCTGTTAAGGTAAGGATCACTTTTACAATAAACAGCGCTATTAAAATGAAAAACGATTTCGTGAACGGTGTTTGGCGGTTTTTGCTCCGTTTTGATTCCTTTACCGTCATTCCCCTTCTCCTTTTCTTGCTCTTCAAATAATGCTTTTCAAAAAAGCGGAGAGTGAAATAAAGAGAAATGAAGAAGACGAGTAAGAAGGTTACGAAAATGGCCCATTTAAGCTCGGAGTTTGAAATAACGTCGGCATAATACGCCGCGCCGACGGCAAGCAGGTTATTTACCGTGTGGGCAATTATCGCAGACCATATCGAGCCCGTGAAATAGACTAAGAAGGAATAGACCACCGAGCATACAAAGGGTGCAACGATATTATCAAGTGAGCCGTGCAAAACGGTAAAAGATATTGCCGCCGCTAAAATTACCTCGATTCTCGGATATTCCGAATACTGCGAGCAATATGCACCTCTGAAATAAAGTTCCTCAAATACGGCGGGCATTAAGACCACGGCAAAAAGCACCGAAAAAAGACCGTCAAACTCCACCGATCCGATTGCCGTTGCAACGTCACCCGACGGTTCAATCTTGAAAAGCGCGTATATTGCGGTGTTTAAAAGTATCGCAAAAAGCGATGCCGCAAGTCCTGCCGAGACAGAAACGGGAAGATAGCGGAGCTTGAAGTTTTTAAGCTTCAAATAGCTTCTTACCCTTATTTCCTTACGGTTTATTATTGCCAAAGCCGCCAAAGGTATTCCGAAGCAGACGATATAAAGGATAATAAAAAATCCGTATTTCGTTATTCCGAGTGCCTCGGTTATTTGGTTTGTGAAAAGTCCCGTTACGTTAAGAAGAATAAATATTAAGAGAGTTATTAAATTGACGGGATTCTTTTGCCTTACTACCATAACGGAACCTCCTTTTTAAAATTTTATAATATGCTTTTCGGTTATTGCCGCATCAAGCGGGATATCCTTTTCCGATTCGGTAAAATCGGTCATTCCCCTTTCGTAAACGAGGGCGACGGAGAAACCGGGGAAATTATTTAAAAATCTGTCGTAGCAGCCCTTGCCGTAGCCGATACGGTGCCCTCTTTCGTTTACCGCAAGAGCGGGAACGACACAAATGCTTTTTTCGGTTGGAATTGCCTTTTCCTTCTTTTCGGGCTCGGGAACGTTGAATTTTCCTTTCAAAAGGACGCTGTCGGCCGTTATATAATAAAAATCAAGTGAAAAGTCCTCATTTGTAACGGGAAGAGCAACCCTTTTACCCATTTCAAGCGCCGCGGAAATTATTTTATCGGTGGGTATCTCGTTTCTCACCGAAAAGTAGCAAAAAACGGTATCGGCGCTTAATAATTCCGGAAGTGAAAGAAGATCTTTGAAAATCGCTTCGTTTTCGCTTTGGGAAGCCTCTTCCCTTTTTGAAAGCTCCGCTTTTCTTATTTCTGCTTTAGTAGGCACAGAAAACCACCTGCTTGGCAATGAGCGCCGCCTTTTCGGGGCCTTCCAGTGCACGGACAAGCTCGAGTGCGAATTCAACCGAGGTGCCCATTCCTCTTGAGGTTATAACGTTTTCAAAGCGGCATACGGGATCGAAGGAAACCTTTTCACAGTCAAGCTCCTTTTCAAGACCGGGATATACGCAGGCGGTCTTGCCCTTTAAAATACCGTAGCCCGAGAGGACGGTGGGAGCGCCGCATATAGCCGCGACGAGCTTACCCGCCTTATAGGTCGCTTCGGTGATGAGCTTTACCTCGTTTGATTTTCCGAGGTTTATATATCCCGGGTTGCCGCCCGGCAAAATTACCATATCGGGAACTTCATTTAATACCTCGGATATTTCCTTATCGCAAGCTACGCTCACGCCTCTTGCACCGACGGCAGTTTTTCCGTTTACGCCAACAAGCAAAACCTCAACTCCCGCACGTCGAAGCAGGTCGACGGGAGCAAGCGCCTCAACCTCTTCAAAGCCGTTTGCCATAAATATAAAAGCTTTCATTCATATCACCTTAATAAGACATATTTTTTCTATTATAACATAAAATAATTGCGATTACAATAATTATTTAAATATTAAAAGCTCCGAACAGGGTTTTCGGAGCTTTTTCGTTATTCCTCTATTATTTTGAATATTTCGGCGGTTATTTCGGGAATGGGCTTTACCTCGCCGTTTCCGTCGGTACAGCTTATAACGCGCCAACCAAGGACCTCTGCCGCATAACAGGCTGTTTCGTAGCATTTGAAAAGGTAGGAATTATCCTTTTCGTGAATATCCTTTTTATTCTCGTCGCCGTTGTAACGGCTTGACATAAGCATAAGGCTCTTTTCGGGCGGCATATTAAGGAATATGACGGTGTCGGGCTTGGGGAGACCGAGCTTATTGAATTCAAAATCGTAAAGCCACTCGAAATATGCCTTTTGATCCTCTTTTTTGAACTTTTCGCCCTGATGAATTGCGTTTGAGGTGGTGTAGCGGGCGGCGATCAAGGTATATCCCTCCGAAAGAAGCTTTTCCCACTCGGTCTTATAGGAGCAGTAGCGGTCAACTGCATAGAAGCAGGAGGCGGCGTAGGCGTTTACAGCATTGGGATCGTCGCCGAAGGCTCCGCCGAGATACATTCTTACGGGGGCGGAATATTCCGCATCGTAACGCGGAAAAGAGATAAGACGCGCCTTTTCTCCTCTTTCGTTAAGTATTTTTACAACCGTTTCAGCCTGAGTCGATTTGCCCGAGGCGTCAACGCCGTCGATTACTATAAGTCTGCCGTTATTCATAGCTTTTTTCTCCTTAAAGTATTCCCGTGCTCTTTATTGAGCGCGAATATTCCGAAGGGGTCATTCCCGTATATTCCTTAAACACTCTTGAAAAATAATGCACAGAGCCGTAGGAAAGCATTTCGGATACCTCGGTGAAGGTAAATTCGTTAAGTGATATTATCTGCTTTGCCTTGTTTACCTTGAGCTCGTTGAAATAGTGTATCATTCCCTTGCCGGTCTTATCCTTGAAGAGATTTTTGATATATGTCTTTGAAAAGAAAAATTTGTTGCAAACGTCATCGAGCGTTATATTCTTTTCGATGTTTTTTTCGAGATAATCGATTATCGTGCCGAAAACGTCGCTTTCGTGCTTTCGCCACTTTTTGCTCTTCTCATAGGAAGAAAGAACGTTGTTATCCCTTACAAGAAGCACCAGAAGCTCCTCGAGATAAAGCTTTATCATCTGAAGTGCGCCGAATTCGGCGGTGGGGCTTTGGGTCATACAGGTAAGGTCAACGATGTTAAGAGGCTCGTTGAAGGTGTGTCTTCCCTCGTTTATTATTTTAAAAACAATATCCTTGTGCACCTTATCGAGCTTTAATTTTTTCTTTTCGAAAAAGCTCATTGCGGGGCTTTGGCACTCAAAGCTTATTACGACGGTATTTGCATATTCGCCCGTGGCGGACACGGTGTGAAACTCGTTGGGACGGTGAAAAAGCATTTCGCCCTGACTGAGCTTTATAATCTTATCTCCCGCCGTTATGTTTACCTGCCCCTTATCTGCATAGATAAGCTCCCAAAAGGGGTGCCTTTCGCCCTCGAAGGTGTAAAGCTTTGAATATTCGAAATAGTGAATGGTATAGACTGCGCTTACTCTTATGATCTCTTTAAGCTCGTTTTTAACAAAGTCCATTGCTTTTTTCATCACCTTTTTCTGTTTTTAAAGCCTGTCCCGTTTTTTTGATTTTGCACAAAACGCCGTTTTTTCAAAAAACCGGCAAAAAAGTAAAAGATTTTTATGTTTATTGCGCCTGCAAAGCCTTTTGTATAAATTTCAAGTCTTTTTATCTAAAGATTTTTCATTTGATTTATATTATACTATTTGTGTCGAACCAAGTCAAGTACTTTTTAGACAACGTTTATACTTGTTTTGGCTTTTAGTACAAATCACCCGAAAGGATGTTTTTAAATTGTCAAAGATCACAGTTGCCACTCCCAGCCGAATCTGTCTTTTCGGCGAGCATCAGGACTATCTCAATCTCGAGGTAATCGCAGCCGCCATCGACCTTCGCTTCTACGCCGAGATCGAGGAAAACGGCACCAATGAAATAAGGATCAAGATCCGTGAAAGCTCCATTGATTTTCTTAACGCGGAAAACACCGAGGGAAAATACGATTACTACGTTATTCCCTTTAAAAAGCCCATCGTTTACTCGGGAAGAACCGATTTCTTAAAGAGCGCCGTCAACGTTCTTAAGAAAAGAGGCTACCCCTTGAAGGGCTGCAATATTAAAATGGACTCGGAAATTCCGATAGGCAAGGGTATGTGCTCCTCTTCCACTATGATAGTTGTTCTTATAAGAGCGCTTCTGGAGCTTTGTCAGTCACCCGATAAGGACGATGCGGAAAAGATAGCACTTCTTGCTTACGAGGCAGAGGTAAAGGAATTTTCAAATCCCGGCGGTATGATGGACCAGTGCGCATCGGCGCTCGGCGGTCTTCTGAATATCGATTTCACCGACGGCGGCTTTTCTTATAAAAAGATAAAGGCAAATATCGACGGCGACTTTATTTTGTTTGACTCCCTCGAGCAGAAGAACACCATCAAGGTCCTTGCCGATGCAAAGGCTCCCACCATCGCGGGCCTTAAGGAGCTTGCTCCCTTCGGAATAAACTCCATAAGAGATCTCGTAAACAATCCCGAGACCGAGACTCTTCTTTCAAAGATTACTCCCTCTCTCGTTCCCAAGGTGAGAGCCAACATTGAAAACCACCGTATTCTTTTGGAAGCAAAGGAAATGCTTGAGAGCGGCAATATCGACAACAAGCGCTTCGGCGAGCTTCTTTATGCTCACCACTGCAATCTCCGCGACGGTCTCGGCGCTTCCACCAAGAAGATAGACGCCATTTTGCATACCGCAATGGAAAACGGAGCGTTGGGCGGCAAGGTAAACGGCTCGGGCGGCGGCGGCTGTCTTTACGTTTACTGCGAAAAGGATAAGACTGCGGGTATTATTGCAGCCGTTGAAAAGCTCGGATTTCCCGCAAAGAAGCTCTCCGTTTCAAACGGCGTTTGCCGCTTAAGTTGATCAGGAAGGACATTTACAATGATAAAATTCGGCACAGGCGGCTGGCGCGCCGTTATAGGTGATGAATTCATCAAATCAAACATCACTCTTCTTGCGCAGGCCGTTTCGGATATTATAAACGGCGAAGAGAAAAAGAAAGAGATCATCATCGGCTTCGACAAGCGCTTTCTCTCCGACAAGGCGGCGGTTTGGAGTGCAGAGGTTCTTGCGGCAAACGGAGTTACCGTCTATTACGTTGACAGACCCGTTCCCACCCCTCTTATAATGTTCGGTGTAAAGACTCTTGAAACTCCCTTCGGCATGGCGGTCACCGCAAGCCATAACCCCGCGGAATACAACGGTATAAAGCTGTTTACCGCAGGCGGAAGGGACGCTTCAAAGGAATTTACCGACTACGTTGAGGAAAAGATCGCGGCGGTTTCGGAGGTCAGATCCGTTTCCTTTGAAAAGGGCGTCGAAAACGGTCTTATAAAGATAACAAACATTTCAAACGATTATATCGACAGCATTCTTGCGCAAATAGACGTTGAAGCCATTAAAAAGAAAAACTTAAGAGTTCTTCTTGACCCGATGTACGGCGTTTCCAAGACCTCGCTCCAGACCGTTTTGTCGGTGGCGAGATGCGAGGTAAACGTTATAAACGACAGGCACGACACTCTCTTTGGCGGCAAGCTTCCCTCCCCTTCCGCAAAAACGCTTGAAAAGCTTCAGGCAATGGTGGTTGACGAGGGCTACGACATCGGTATCGGCACCGACGGCGACGCCGACAGAATAGGAATCATCGACGAAAACGGCAATTTCGTTCACCCCAACAGAATTCTGGAGCTTTTATATTATTATTTCCTCAAATACAAGGGTATGAGAGGTGCCGTTGTAAGAAACATTGCAACGACCTGCGTGCTTGACCGCATCGCCGCCGATTTCGGCTGCAAGTGCATCGAGGTTCCCGTTGGATTCAAGCATATCAGCGCAGGCATGGAGAAATACGACGCCGTTATCGGCGGAGAAAGCTCCGGCGGTCTTACCATAAAGGGCCACATCAAGGGCAAGGACGGAATTTTGGCCTCTGCGGTGCTCGTTGAAATGATATCGGTTACCGGCAGAAAAATAGGCGAGCTTCTTGACGAGATAGATGAGCGTTACGGAAAGATGGTTATGGTCGAGGATGATCTCCGTCTTGACGAGGAAAGAGCTGCAAGACTCAAGGAGCTTCTCTTTGTCAAAAAGGAGCTTCCCGCATTTTCCGAAAAAATCAAAAGCCTTTGCTATGACGACGGACTTAAGGTCTGGTTTGAAAACGGCGGTTGGATAATCGTTCGTTTTTCCGGCACCGAGCCGCTTCTCCGCATTTTCTGCGAGATGCCCACCGAAGAGCTTGCAAAAAAGCAAAATGCTCTTGCAAAGGAATTTTGCAAAAATATTTAACAAAAACTGTCCCGCAGACCCTGTGGGACAGTTTTATTGTGAAAAGCTTTCGACAAATGCACTTTTTTATTTGACTTTTTTGCAATAATATATTATTATATAACTTATAGAAATATTTTGAGGTGGTAAAAGATGCGTCTTTCGGAAATTATAACGGCTTTACAGGCAAAGCGTATTCTCTCAAAGGTTTACGGCGACGGCTTCATTGACGTCACGTCGGTAACCGACGATTCGCGTGAGGCAGTAAGCGGCTCGCTTTTTATCTGCAAGGGAGCCGGCTTCAAAAGAGCTTATCTCGAGGACGCCGTTAAGAAGGGCGCCGCGGCCTATATTTCCGCAGTCGATTACGGTATCCCTTCCGTCACCGCAATTATCGTAAGCGATATTCTTATCGCTCTTGCCGCCGCCTCATCGGTCTTTTACCGTTTCCCCTCAAAAGAGATAACCGCCGTGGGCATTACCGGAACCAAAGGCAAGACCACCACGGGCGAAATGATAAGAACGGTTCTTTCGGTTTCCAATAAATGCGCGGTCATCGGTACAAACGGCGTTGATACCACCGTGAAGCTTCACGATAACAGCCTTACCACTCCCGAATCGCTCCGCATAAACGCCTATCTTCGCGAGGCGGCAGACGGCGGCGCGGAGTTTGCCGTGGTCGAGACCTCGGCGCAGGCCTTCAAAATGCATCGCACCGATTTTCTTGATTTTGAGATAGGGGTCTTTACAAACTTCGGACTTGACCACATAGGCCCGAAGGAGCACCCCGATATAGACGATTATTTCAAGTGTAAAATGATGCTTTTCTCTCAATGCAAAAAAGCCGTTATCTACGGCGACGGTGAGGAATTTTTCAAGATTCTTCCCTACGTCGAGCATATTCCCCACTACACCTACGGCTTTTCGGAGAAAAACGATTTTTACGCAAAGGATATAAGGAGCGACGGAAAATATCTTTATTTCACCGCCTGCGGAAGATACGTAAACGAGGAATTCAAGCTTTCTATTCTTGGCGACTTCAACGTTCTAAACGCCCTTGCCGCTATTGCGGTGGGATATTTGCTTAACGTTTCGGTTGACGATATGAAAAGAGCGCTTCTTCGCATCTTCGTAAGCGGCAGAATGGAGATATTCGAGAATGCGGGCAGAACGGTAATCGTCGATTACGCCCACAACCGCTTAAGCTACGAAACACTGCTTGACACAGTTAAAAAGGAATTTCCCGAAAGAAGGATAGTTTCGGTCTTCGGCTGTCCCGGCACAAAGGCGCTTAACAGAAGAAAGGATATGGGCGAGGTCGCCGCAAAAAGAAGCGACTTCACCGTTATCACCGCCGAGGATCCCGATACCGAGCCGATCGAGATAACGATGGCGGAGATCGCCTCTTATCTCGACAGGGAAAAGGCACCCTACGTTAAGATCGCAGACCGCGGCGAGGCGGTTGAATACGCAATAAAGAACGCCAAAGAGGGCGACGTAGTGCTTATTCTCGGAAAGGGAAATGAAAAAACGATGATGTATAACGGCGTCAACTACCCTCACGAGGGAGATTCCGACATTGCCGCGAGATTGGTGCCCGAGCTTAAATAAAGGAGCATTTAAAATGGAAAAAATCGTAATTATCGGAGCGGGTCCCGCAGGGCTTACCGCCGCTTACGAGCTTTTAAAGGAAAATAACGGAAAATACGACGTCACCGTTTTGGAGGCCACCTCCGATATTGGCGGCATTTCAAAAACCGTATGTCACAACGGAAACCGTATGGATATAGGCGGACATCGCTTTTTCTCGAAGGACGATTCGGTTATGAAATGGTGGAGCGAGATCATGCCGGTGCAGGCTGCTCCCTCGAAGGACGATATTATTTTAGATAAGAAAAACAAGCCCTTTCACGACGTCGGTCCCGATCCCGAAAAAGAGGATAACGTTATGCTTATCCGCGAAAGAGTTTCGAGAATCCTTTATCTCCACAAATTCTTTGATTATCCCGTTTCGATAAAGCCCCGCACGTTTATAAATATGGGCTTTAAAAACACCGTGCGCGCAGGCTTCGGTTACATAAGATCGGCGCTTGTAAAGAGAGAGGAAAAGTCGCTTGAGGACTTTATGATAAACCGCTTCGGCACCCCTCTTTACGAGATGTTTTTCAGAGATTACACCGAAAAGGTATGGGGCGTTCACCCCAGAGAGATCTCCGCCTCGTGGGGCGCACAGAGAATAAAGGGGCTTTCCCTTCGCAAGGCGCTTAAAAACGCCCTTCTCTCACCCTTTACCAAGGGGAATAGCCAGAAAACGAAGGAGACCTCGCTTATCGAGCAGTTCTGGTATCCCAAATACGGTCCCGGTCAGCTTTGGGAGCGCGTTTCCGAGCTTTGCAAGGAAAAGGGCGCGAAAATTATAACAAACGCAGAGGTCGTGCGCATTAACTCCGACGACAAAAAAGTGACCTCTCTCGTTTATATCAAGGACGGTGCCGAGCGTTATTTGGAGGCCGACGTCTTTATCTCCTCTATGGCGATAAAGGACCTTGCAGAGGCTATGGGCGACGCTTTCCCGAAGGAAGAAAAGGAGATAGCCGTAAATCTTCAGTACCGCGATTTTATAACCGTGGGGCTTTCTGTTGATAAATTAAACCTTGAAAACAAAACGAAGATAAAAACGGTTGGGAATATCGTGCCCGACACCTGGATATACGTCCAAGAGGCCGACGTTAAGGTCGGCAGGCTCCAGATCTTCAACAACTGGAGCCCCTATCTCGTCAAGGATTTCGGTGAAAGGGTATGGATAGGTCTTGAATATTTCGTAAATGAGGGCGACGAGCTCTGGTCTATGAGCGATGCGGACTTTATTGATTTTGCAGCTTCCGAGCTTATTTCGCTTGGCGTCATCTCCAAGGAAAATATTATGGACAGCGTGCGCTTCAAGGTCAAAAAGGCTTATCCCGCCTATTTCGGAAGCTATTTGCAGTTTGACAAGGTAAGAGATTTCCTTATGGGCTTTGAAAACCTTTACTGCATCGGCAGAAACGGTCAGCACCGTTACAATAATATGGACCATTCGATGCTCACCGCCTTCTACGCTGCTGCCTCGATCAAAAACGGCGGCGAAAAGAAGGACGAGATATGGTCCGTTAACGTTGAGGAAAGCTACCATGAATCAAAAGAAGGAAATTAAGCTCTTCGGACTTTCGCTTGACAGCCGCGAGCTTTTCATCTTCATCTTTCTGATTGCGGTGATCTTCCGAATGTTTTACGGGGTCTTGACCGGACCCTATACCCGTCAGCACGATTTTTCGGGCGCAATGGGGCATTACGAATACGTTAAAATAATTGCAAACGAGGGAGCCTTGCCAAAAAGCAACGAGTGGCAGTTTTACCATCCGCCGCTTACCCACATTATTCTTGCGGGCGGCTACAGCTTGCTTTCGGGAGTGATAGTTACCCCCGAGGGAAGCCCCGACGATGCGAAAATTGCCGACGTTTTACAGATTTTCCCCTTTATTTACAGTGTCCTGATGCTCTTTACCGTTTACTTTATTTTAAAGGAGTTTGGGCTTAAAGGAAAATATCTCCTTCTCGGATTTTCAATATTTGCTTTTCACCCTACGAATATTATTCTTTCTGCGTCGCTTAACAACGATATGCTCACCTATCTGCTTTACGGAGCATCCTTCTTATTTACGCTGAAGTGGTATAAGGAGCAGAGCTTCTTTAATATAATTTGTCTGGCACTCTCCATTGCCGGAGCAATGCTTTCAAAGTTTTCGGGTGTTATGATAGCGCCGCTTACCGCAATAGTTTTTCTTACCGTTTTGATAAAATACGTGAGAGAAAAGAAGAGCGTTGGCGGTCTGATAGCGCAGTTTGCCCTTTTCGGAGTTATATGTATTCCCTTGGGGCTTTCCTACACGGTGAGAAACTATATTTTGTTCGGTCAGCCCCTCGGATACGTTGCCTATATGGGTGACGATAACTGGCAGTATATCGACAAGCCGCTTATTTCAAGGCTTTTCGGTTACTGGGCACCGGATTTTGAGTCCCCCTTTTCCGACGCATACCGTCACAATATTTTATCGACCTGCTTCAAAACCTCCCTTTTCGGAGAATGGGGCGCGGCCTTTTCGGGCTTTTCCTCGCGCTTTGGCGAAAATACAACCGCATTTTCGGGTTGGGTAGTAACCTTTTCCGCCGCGATATTTACCGCCGTTTCGGCGTTTTTGTCGGGTAAATATCTTTTTGACGGCAACCACGGCGGCATCTTCAAATTTTTGCTTTTGGGAAATTTTATTTTGCAGTTTGGCTTTTTTATCTATTTCAATGCGGGATATCCTTTTGGCTGCACCGCCGATTTCAGATATCTTGCACCCACCCTTATTTCCCTTGCGGCACTCTTCCCGCTTGGTTTAATGACGCTGAAAAGCAATATCGCAAAGTCGGTTTTCGTTTCGATTTCGGTTTGCTTTTCGGCTTTGAGCGCGGCGTTTTACCTTTTCTTTGCATAAATCTTTCTGAAAGGATCTGTTATTATGGATAACCGTCCCATCGGCGTTTTCGACAGCGGCATTGGCGGACTTTCCGCAGTGAAGGAGTTAATGAAGATACTCCCAAATGAAAATATAATTTATTTCGGAGACACCGGACGTGTGCCATACGGCACCCGCTCGCCCGAAACGATAAGCGCCTATGCCAGGGAGGATATGGATTTTCTTATGAAATTCGATCCCAAGGCGGTAATGGTTGCCTGCGGCACCGTAAGCTCGGTTGCACTCGATGCCTTGAAAACCGGCTATTCCGTAAAGACGGTGGGCGTTGTAAAAAGCGCCGCAAAGGCGGCGGCAACTGCCACGAAAAACGGCAAAATAGGCGTTATTTCAACGGGAGCCACCCACCGAAGCGGCGCCTTCAAAAAGGCGATTTCCGAAATTTTCGATGCCGAGGTCTTTTCCGCCGCCGCTCCCCTTTTTATTCCTCTCGTTGAAAACGGCTACATAGACAAAAACAACGAGGTGACTCGCCTCGTTGCCAAGGATTACATCTATCCCCTTCTCGAAAAGGGCATAGATACCCTTATTCTCGGCTGCACCCATTTTCCCGTTATAAAGGAGCTTATTGCCGACATCGCGCCCTCCGTTACCCTTATCGACAGCGGCAAGGAGGCGGCGATCCACTTAAAGGAATATCTCGTTGAAAACGGCTTGACGGCGGAAAGAGAAGTCGGAGAAAACCGCTATTTCGTGAGCGACACCGCCGAGGGCTTTTCCTCGGTTGCCGAAATGTTTTTAGGTAAAAAACTCGACGGCAGAGTTGAAAAAATAACTTTTTAAGGACGTTTTATGGACAACAACGCATTTATTTCAATTAAAGGAACTCAAAAGACCGACGGCGACGTAAACGTCGTGGAATATAAGACCGAGGGCAATCTCGAATTGAAAAACGGAAGCTGTTTTCTTTCCTACGTCGAGCCTTCGGAGGAGGGCGGCGAGATCAAAACCGTTATCCGTCTTTTCGGAGATTCGGTGGCGATAAAGAGAAACGGCGTTATGAACGAGACCATGCTTCTTCGCAAAGGGGAAAGGCATTTATGCCAGTATAACACCCTTTTCGGAGAGATGCTCCTTGGGGTAAACACCCATTCGCTTAAATACAAAATGAACGAAGAGGGAGGACACCTTTCGGTCAGATACGATCTGGAGTTCAACAGCAGTCTGCTTTCGGAAAACACTCTTTCGATATCGGTAAAGCCAAGGAAAGAGGATTAAAGGGAGTTTAAAAATGGAAAGATACACACTTATTGACGAGATGGAATTCGAGGTAGTTGCCTCGGAGCTGATAGTAAGCGAGCGTATCGCCGACCTAAACAGAAAAAAAGAGGGTGAGAGATACCTCGTTAAGGTAAGCGGTGAAAGCTATCTCATCTATCTCATACCGAAAACCCGCCGTGACGGCTCTCATTACGAGTGCTTTTTCGTAAAAGCCACCGTTACCGAAAAAGAGGATTTCCTCTGCACCGTAAAGCTTGAATATTACAAGGATAACTTCAAGTATTATATGAACTTCTTTGTGGCACTTTGCGTTTTGGGGCTCGGAATAATAGGACTTTTTGCTTTGCCGACTCTTATTTACAAGATAGTGGGACTCGCTCTTGCCCTTCTCGTTTCATCTCTTTCCCTTTTTGTCTGGAACGAAAAGGAGGAGGTCACCTCGCGGCTGATTTATACGGTGGAGAAAGAGGTTACGAGCTTCGCTTCCGACAATTCAACCAAAGGTTGATATTTTCATAAACTAAAACGAAAACCACTCTATTGATTGCAGGTGTAAAAGTCGGTATAATATAACCGTAAGCTTACAACTGATAAATATAGGGTGGTTATAATTATGTCTGTTAATTTGTCAAAAATTATTACGTCACTTCGTAAGGAAAAAGGATATACCCAAGAAAAGCTTTCCGAAATGCTAGGTGTATCCACTGCGGCTGTTTCAAAATGGGAAACGGGAAATTCTTATCCCGATATTTTCTTACTCCCGAAAATCGCCGAGATCTTCAACGTTTCGGTTGACTACCTCTTTGACTATGATTCTTCCGTCTCCAAAAACGTTGATAAAATAATTTCCGCAGCCGAAGCATTGAGAAAAGGCGGAGAGATCGACGAGGCAATTTCGAGCCTCTCAAGAGCGCTCGTTCATTATCCGAATAACGACAGGCTCATTTTTGAGCTTGCATATCACAATTTTATCTCTTCCTGGCATAAAAATCAAGACAAACGCAAAGAAGCGCTGAAGTCAGCGGAAAAAGGCTTTATCCTTGCAATACAAAACACCTGTGACGGCAAGCTTGCAGCCAAAGCATATCATTTTCTTACAGTAATTGCTGTTAATCAACTTGATTATGATAAGGCAAGAGAATATAACAGTCACGTCGTCGGTGCAGAAGGAATTTATCCGAGAGTTGACAAAGCAATTATTGATTTCAGGCAGTTTGATAACACAAAGTCGTTGGAGCTTTCAAATAAAACCTTGTATGAAATAATTACGGAATATTCATTGCTTGAAACATGGAGAGTAAACTTTTTCATTTCACACAAGGAGCCCGACCGCGCAATTTTTGAAGCAGAAAGAGCAATTTTTATTCTTGATAAATTCAACGAAAACGAGCTTTTCGGAAACGAGCTTTCTGTTTTTTCCGAATCAATGGCTCTGGCTTATGCAATGAACAATGACTATGAGAATTGTATGCTACAGCTTGAAAAGGCCGTTGATTATGCCGATAAATACGATAATTCGGGCTGTAGCGGCTCCGATGAAAGGGCTTCTTCCGTTAAAAGCCTATTGAGCCTTCTTGGTTCCGACGCAAGAAAGGAATATTCCCCCATTCGCAATACAAAACGCTTTGCGGCAATATTAAACAAATAATCTTTTTGCAGCCGTTATACCGAGAGTGCAAACGGCAAAAAAATCTCCACCCGTTTAGCCACGGGTGCTAAAGGACAGTCAAAAAGCCGATATGGATTTATTTCCGTATCGGCTTTTTGCATTAGCACTACCGCCGTTGGTGGTGAGTAAGTGCGCTCTTCCT
>JAZQKU010000036.1:0-7673 GCA_045542315.1 Eubacteriales bacterium
GTACCGCCGGTGCCCATAGTCATCATAGTTCCGCCGCAGGAAGCAAGCGAGAAGATGACTGCAACTGCCAATAATAAGGCGATAACTTTTTTCATAATAATTCTCCTTTATTGAGATAATATTATATATTATACAAAACATTTTTATATTTTGCAAGTAAAATTTGTTTTTTCTTTACAAATATCTTTAAAAATCGGCGTTTTTTGCAAAAAAATACTCTGCTTTTATAAAAGCAGAGTATTTAAATGAAATTTTATTCAACGGTAACGGTGCCGTCTTCGGAAACGGTTATCTTCATTCCGTCCTTAACGTAGGAAAGGAATTCCTCGCCGAGACAGTCGATGACCGGCATCGAGATATTTTCAACCCAGACGTCAGCCAAAACAGCGCCTGCCGCCGCAAGAGAGTCAATATGGTTTGCAAAGAGCATGCAGGCGGGATTTTTCTCCATTGCGCAAGCGCAGTAAAGCACAAGACCGCCCGTGGTGGAGCCTATCGTCTGCGGAAGACAAAGAGCCTTACCCAACATCGATTTTCCGTAAATATCCTTATTGCTCTGGTCGCCGCATTTTACTTCCTTGTCGCCGAACTGAAGCGCCATCTGGAATGAAGCGAGGGTATTGAAGCCCTCGGTGGTAACCAATGCTTCCGCAGTGACCTTTCCGGGAGTAACGACTCTGCCTTTAAACTGTTTCATTATCTTTTACCTCCGTTCGTAATAGCCTCAAGAATTTCGGCGTCTGTGTAATATCTTGCACTTGTGTAGGTGCGGAGCTTGTTTGAGGAGGTTATAACGGGCATAGTCTTGCATAGGGGGTTGTTCATATACATAAGAGGGCAGATATAGGAGGTGATAACGCCCGTCTTTTCAAGCCTTTTTGCATATTCCGTTTCGTTAAATGCCTTAAGCACCTTGGGAGCGGCGGTAAATACTGTGGGAATGACTACCTTTTTGCCTTGAAGCTTTTCTTCAAGCTTAACAGTCCAATCCTTTAATTGCTCGAGAGAAAGGTGAGGACAGCCTACAAAGCAAAGTTTGGGAGCGGCATCGGGATTTTTCCATATAACGGGATATTCATTCTTGACTCTTTCGAGCTCGGCGTCGTCTATAACGTATTCCTTTGCGCCCTCTGCGATGAGCTTTGCACCAAGCGAGACTGCCTCGGGAGTGAGGTTTTCAATGTGGTAAAGACCTACCGCGCCGTTTGAAGCGGTTGCGGCGCCGAAGTCCTTGAGGTATGCGCAGGCGGCATCGTTAAGCTCGGTACCTATCCATTTATCAAGACCCGAAACGTAAGGCACGTCCTCCATTACCTTCATACCGATAGCCGAGCCAAGAAGCTGCGCCTCGGGCTTTTTGGTGGTATTTATCTTAACGGTCCAGGTGGCTTTTCTTCCCTCGTCGGTAAGAAGCCCGAAATAAGGAACGTAGCCCACGATAGAGCCCATAATATCGATAATACCGGAGTTTCTGTTGCATCTTGCGCCAAGCACGGAATTTGCGTAAACGACCGCACTCGATTCCGCCCACGAGAGAACCTCGCCCTTCTGAGGCTTGTTTCCGACCTCGTCCATATAGCAGGTGCAGGTAAAGGAATCGTCATCTATAAGTCCTAACTTTTCAAGCTGGTCCTCGTAAAATCCCTGCTTGGTGTACATGAATTTGTTAAAGACCAGATTCTGAAGAAAATTTGCGGGAACGTTTTTGTCGAGGGGACGGGGGTCGACCGAAAATTTCTGACCGCTCATAACTCCCGCGTCGAGGAGCTTTTGCATAAGGTCGTAAACGGGTGACATGACCTTAAGACCGAAAGATGTAACGAGATGGTTGTATTTCGAGGTGATAGGCACGAGCTTTTCTGCCTCAAAGGCGTCACCGTACATAACGAGGGTCTTCATGACCTTTGCAAGAGTTTCGCCCTTTTCGCCGTCTAAAACAGCCTGCTGTTCTTTAGTAAGAATCATAGTTATTTCTCCTTATCAAAGCTTCATTGCAACGTCCCAGGCTCCCCAAATAACGGAACGGAGATTTCCGACCTTAAGAGCGTCGCCTATGACGTGAATATTTTTACCCTTAACGGCAAGAGGCGCGGGATTGTATCCTACCGAGAGAACGACAGAGTCGGCTTCGACCTCAAAGGTCTTACCCTCTTTGTCTCTTAAAATAACCTTGCCGTCAGCAATTTCCGAAAGACCGGTTTCAAGATAAACGGGCACACCGTTTGTTTTAAAGAAATCACGGAGATAGCTGGTGTTTGCCAAGCAAATGCCGGGTGTGGTAATGAGGTCGTCCTGCATCTCGACCACAGAAGGCTTTTTGCCGCTTAAATAAAGCTCGTAGGCAATTTCACAGCCGGTAAGACCGCCGCCTATAACAACGACCTTCTCTCCGACCTCCTTCTTTCCGAGGAGGAAATCAATAGCCTCGATCGCCTTTTCGGCACCCTTAACGGGAATTCTCTTTGCCTTTGCGCCGGTTGCGATAATGATCTCGTCGGCATCAAGCGTTGAAACGTCCGATACCTCGGTGTTCATTTTTACCTCGATGGGATATTTTGCGATCTCGCGGTTATACCACGCGATAAGATCGCGGTCCTTTTCCTTAAAGGAGGGAGCCGCCGCTGCTATAAATACACCGCCCAATTTATCGGTCTTTTCGTAAAGAGTAACGCTGTGACCTCTCTTTGCCGATACGATAGCGGCTTCCATACCGCCGATACCGCCGCCGATAACAGCTATCTTCTTTGCTTTCTTTGCGGGGATTATCTTATATTTCTCCGACTGCATCGTTTTCGGGTTAAGAGCACATCTTGCAAGACCCATAGTGTCCTTGAGGTCCTGGGTATTTGCGTGACCCTTTGAAGAGGAGAAGTTGAAGCAACCTGCGTGACAGCAGATGCAGGGCTTTATATCCTCGATCCTGTCCTCTATGAGCTTGGTTATCCATTCGGGATCGGTAAGGAACTGACGTGCAACGCCCACGGCGTCGATCTTTCCGTCCGCAACCGCCTTTGCACCGACCTCGGCGTCCATTCTTCCTGCGCATACGACGGGGATGTTTACAAACTTCTTGATGTGAGCAACGTCGTCAAGGTTGCAGTTTTCGGGCATATACATAGGGGGATGTGCCCAATACCACGAGTCGTAGGTGCCGTTATCGGCGTTTAACATATCGTAGCCGGCCTCTTCAAGATATTTTGCGGCCTTTTCCGATTCCTCCATGCCTCTGCCGACCTCAACGTAATCCTCGCCGGGCATTGCGCCCTCGCAAAAGCCCTTGAGCTTCGATTCAACGGAATAACGGAGCGAAACGGGGAAGTCCTCTCCGCAGGAGTCTTTAATAGCCTTTACTATCTCGGTTGCGAAGCGGTAGCGGTTTTCAAAGCTGCCGCCGTAATCGTCGGTACGCTTATTGAAAAATTCAATGGCAAACTGATCGAGCAAATAGCCCTCGTGCACAGCGTGAACCTCAACGCCGTCAACGCCTGCGTCCTTGCAGAGCTTTGCGGTCTTTGCAAATGCCTCTATTATCTCGTGGATCTGCTCAAGAGTCATCTCGGGGCAGATGATATCGTGCGCCCAACGTGAGGGCTGCTCCGAGGGGCTTGCAAGCTCGTGAGAGGTGTCGATTACGGGCTTTATCAAAGCACGTGTGAATTTATTTTTGTGTAAAGGAGCAACGAGCTCGGTGATGGCCCATGAGCGGCCCATACCTGCGGTAAGCTGAATGAAAAGCTTTGCGCCTGTCTTATGGATCTCGTCCATAAACTCCTTAAGCTCGTTAAACATTTTGGGATTCTGCCAAAGCCACTTACCCCAGAAGGTGTCGCGAAGGGGTGCAATTCCGGGAATGATAAGACCTACGTTGTTGTTTGCTCTTTCAAGGAAAAGCTTTGCAGCCTCCTTGTCAAAATGGCATCCGCCAAGCTCGAACCAGCCGAAAAGCGAGGTACCGCCCATAGGACACATAACGATACGGTTTTTGATTTCCACGTTACCTATCTTCCAGGGAGTAAACAGCGCTTCGTACTTTTTGTCAACAGTTTCCATAGTTTACGTTCCTTTCAAAATTATAATTATATTATACAATAAAACAAAAAATATGTAAAGAAGAAAATTCCCCGTGAAAAAAAATCACGGGGAAGGTGAAATTATTGCTTTTCAAGAACGTAGGTTTCAAAGGTTGATGAGGTGGTGATGGTCTTATCCTTCGCGTTGTAAATAAGCACCCTGAATGCAAGAGTACCGCTTCCGCTGTCAACCCAGCTGACGTTATACTTTACGGTAGAATCGTCCTCATCATCGTCCTCGACCTCGGTCATACTACCCTCGTGGTTCGTGGTGTTGCCATTGTAGGTGTCGGTGTAAACACAGGTTATTTTCTCACCCTCAACAGTAAAGGTAAAGTCGGCGTATCCCTTGGAAACGTGATAACTGCCGTCGATCGTTTCATCTCCGCCAAAATTACCGGAGCAAGAAGCGAAAAGGACGAAAATGCAGATAAAAGCCGCCAAAAGTGACAAAATTCTTTTGATTTTCATATATATTTCTCCTTTAAAAATTATTTTTCAATTTGCTCGCGAAAGGCTTTTCCAATGCCGTAAATATATTCAAGCGCGGTAAAAAGCATATCCTCGCCGACAGAAAGCGCCGCCTCGGCCTGCCTGAAGGTCTCAAAGCTTAAGTCGCCGTCATATCCCGCGGCGCGAAGCGATTCTGTGAAATGCGTCCAGTTTATCTTGCCCGCCATAGGCGCAAGATGCGCGTCGGAGTTTCCGTCATTGTCGTGTATGTGCAAGCATTTTATTCTCTTTCCGAGCAGGGGCACAAAGCTTCTGAAGTCCTTGCGAAGAAGCCTCATATGTCCCGTGTCTATGCAAAATCCGAAGACCTCTTTTCCCGCCTTTTCGTTAAGGGAATCAATGTAAAAAACGGCTTCTTCGGGGTTGGCGCAAAAGCCCTCGACAACCGGACCGCCGCCCGACGTAAAGAGGTTTTCAAGACAAACGGTAACGTCACACTCAAGCAAGGTGGGGATAAGTGATTCGTAAAGCTTGAAATTGAGTGCCTTTATTGATTCCGAGGTGTTAATGTTATCGTTTAAGGCAAGAGATATTCCGTGAATAACGAGCCTTTTACAGCCTACTCTGTCGCAAAGCCTGATAACGCCCTTATAGATACCGATCATATCGTCAAGCATATCGCCTCCCGCAACGTAAGCGGGGAAGGGAGCGTGTGCCTGCGATATCACAAGACCGTTACCGAATATCTCATCAAGCTCGGGCTTGAAATAGTTATAGATCTCATCGGTACTGCGCAAGAAGATATTTTCCTTTCTCGCCTTACCGTCGGTTATCACCGAAAAAGGACAGGCGTGGTCGGGACCGTTCCAGTCAATTCCCGAAAATCCCGCCTTGGCAATAAGAGAATAGCATTTTTTTGCGCCGATATTTTCAATTATACCGCCGCTCTGAACAGAGATGTTCATAAAGTCAACTCCTTGAAAAACGGTCAATGACCGCAGTTATGGCAAAGAATACGGCAGAGCCCACCGCATAGCAGATTATATCGATAAATGAGAAGCTTCTTCCCAAAAGCGTTGAGAAAAAAGCGCTTTCGTGAAGCCCTAAAAGCTTCGCATAGTCAAAATACTGAAGCACCTCTACCGCCGTTGCAAAAAGAAAAACGTAAAAGGGAAGAAGCACAACACCCTTTGGAAAAAATATTCTCAAAAACGCGCAGATAAGCACGGTCACGAGGGCGTCGCCCAAATATGGACGGACGAAAGCGTCCTTTACAAAAAGCGCGATCATTACCTCGATAACAAAGACCGCAATAAAAAAGACTGCGTAAAATAATCGTCTGTTTTTTATCATAAAGTAACCGCCGTTATAAAATGAATTCCGAGAAAGTACTTTTTAAGATGTCAAAATCGGCTTGTGGATAGTAAAAATGTCCCGAGCCCTCAAGAAAAGAAGCATTGAAATTGTTGTTTTTTACAAGCAACTCAAATGACCTTTTTGAAACTGTTTCGTCGTTTAACGACTGAAAAACCTTGCAATTTACCTTGATAAGCGGCAAAATTTTTCTTACCTTGCGGATTTTTGCAAAAAGCTCTGCAAATCTCGGAATCCAACCGAGATAATGCAGCGGGTTTTTGCTGTCTTTAATTCCGTAACAACGCTTTGCTGCCTTTAACTCATCGCTTTTTGATTCCTTACCAAGATATATCTTAATCGAATTTAAAAACAGCCTTGGCTTTAATGAAATTTTAAGAGGAACGGCAAGCAAAAGCATTTTTGAAATTTTTTGAAAATCAGCGGTTTTATCAAGAGCAAGCAGGCAACCGAGCGAATGGGCAACAATGCAAATTTCGCTGTGGTTTTTTGCTAACTCCTCCAAGGCGCCTTCAACTTGTACTTCCCATTTTTTCATTGAGGTGTGTGAGAAGTCTGCGGCGCTCTTGCCGTGACCGTCTAGTAAAATATTGTAAACCGAGATGCTGTTCGGGACAAGCGAAACAAATTCTTCAAAATGATTTGGGGTGCCCAAAATGCCGTGAATAAAAAGAATTGCTTTTGTTGCATTTTCTGAAATTCTCTTATATTCTTCGTGCATTTAAAACACCGCCCTTTTTATTATTTTAACATAAATTAAAAGTATGTGCAAGTATAAAAAAGAATAAAACCGTACAAAACAAAGCTACCACCCAACAGGGTGGTAGCTTTGCTTGGCTGTTACGAATTATTATGGTGCCACTATTATTTGTTTGATTTTAGTATTTTAAGAAAAACAAAGAGAAGAACAATTGAAATTAAATGCAAGATGATAGCAATTATTGATATAATTATATGTAGCTCGATAAATAGACCAACAAGGTGAATAAACGAAGCTATCAAAATGCAGAAAAAAGCTAATAAAGAAACAATCTTTTCTTTTTTCATAATATCAACACTCCTATAAAGCTATATCACATATTTTTGTTTGCCGATTGAAACGTTGGGACAAACAGAATTATCTTGTGAAAAGATTAAATTTTTCATAAACGTACCGCCCTTTTTTATTATTTTAACATAAATTAAAAGTATGTGCAAGTATAAAAAGAATAAAAATCGAGAACGCTACCGTTAAACTGCCGATACAAAACAAAACTACCACCCTGTTGGGTGGTAGCTTTGTTTGGTGGGGGAAGGTGGATTCGGACCACCGAAGCTGAAAAGCAACAGATTTACAGTCTGCCCCCTTTGGCCACTCGGGAATTCCCCCATATATAAAGTTGTTTTTAGGTTGTATGGAGCTGGTGAACGGAATCGAACCATCAACCTGCTGATTACAAATCAGCTGCTCTGCCGATTGAGCTACACCAGCGTATCTCTTTTTGACAGCTTGTAAATTATATCAAAAAATATTGCCTTTGTCAATAGTAAAAATAATATTTTTTGGATTTTTTTTATAAATATATTTACCTAACTGGGAATGATACTCATCCTCTTTTTCTCCAAGCTCCCCCATATCACCTAATATAACTACATAGTCATTATATAATTCAAATATTGTATCAATAAAAGCCCTCATTGATTCGGGATTTGCATTATAACTATCATTAATAATTTTGTATCCACCAGCAACTATATTTTCCCAACGCTTTTCAATAGGTCGATATTTCTTCAACC
>JAZQKU010000037.1:0-5172 GCA_045542315.1 Eubacteriales bacterium
AGCTTCTTGGTGATAAGATAGTCTCCGAGGTTTGCTTTTCCAAGGAGATCGTTATACCCGATGAGGAAGCAATTTCAAGGGTAGAAGCGGCGTTTACCGATAAAACCGATTTTATTATGGGTATCGGATCGGGTGTTATAAACGATATTTGCAAGCACCTTTCCTTCGTGCACGGTCTTCGCTATGCAATTATTGCAACCGCTCCCTCGATGGACGGATATGCATCGGTTGGCGCGGCGCTTATATTAAACGGTATGAAGGTCACCTTAAATGCCCGCGTGCCTTATGCGATAATTGCCGACAGCAATATAATCTCTACCGCCCCGATCGACATGATCCGCTCCGGCTACGGAGATATTATAGGTAAATATTCCTGCTTGAACGACTGGCGTCTTGCAGCCCTTCTTCGCGGTGAATATTTCTGCGATTACGTTTATAACACCGTGCTTGAAACGGTAAAAAGGGTGGAATGCACAGCAAAAAAGCTTCTTGAAAGAGATAAAGAGGCGATAAATACCCTCACGGAAGCGCTTATTACCGTTGGAATAATGATGAGCTACGTTGGGAATTCCAGACCTGCATCGGGAAGCGAGCATCACCTTTCCCATTTCTTTGAAATTACGGGTCTTTTGAATAAAAGAGATTATTTTCTTCACGGTATAGACGTTCTTTATTCCTCTGCCGTTACGGCAAAGCTTCGCGAAAGGCTTGTCCGCCTTTCACCCCCGTTTCACGGATTTTACTATAACGAAAATGAACGAAACGCCGATCTGAAGCGCATCTATACCTCTGCCGCAGAGGGCGTTATAAAGCTTCAGGACGAGGTCGGGCTTTACACCGAGGCTGATACGGACCTTCTCTCCGAAAAATGGGAGGAAACGGTTTCGGTATTAAAGGAGGCACCCTCTTATGAAAAAATGCTTTCCTTCATTTCGGAGATAGGCTGCGATATCGATGAGTTTTACCGCTTTTACGGTGAAGAAACGTTAAACGACGCGATAAAATACGCAAAGGACCTTAAGGACCGTTATACCGTGCTTTGGATAGCATACGCCCTCGAAAAGGATCTAAAGGAGCAGTAAAATGAATTTTACAAATCCCGATATTTCAATTCTCAAAAATAAAGAGCTTTTCATTTTCGATATGGACGGCACAATATATCTCGGTTCTTTAGTCTTTGAGTTCGCGGTGGATTTTATAAAAAAGCTCCGCAAAAACGGAAAAAGAGTGCTGTTTTTTACGAATAATGCGAGCAGGTCGGCTAAGACCTATCTTGAAAGACTCGAAAAAATGGGCTTTGAGCCCTCGGAAAGCGAGATAATGACCTCGGGTGACGTAACCGCAGAGTTTCTGCTCCGTCACAGAAAGGGTAAAAGCGTTTATCTCGTCGGCACGAAGGATCTTGAGGAGGATTTCAGGGCAAGAGGAATTTCGCTCCTTTCCGATGATGCGAGTGAAGCCGACATAGTCGTTTCAAGCTTTACCACCGACCTTTGCTACCGCCAATTAAACACTGCCTGCAGGCTTCTTAGAGGAGGTGCGGAGTTTTTGGCAACGCACCCCGATTTTAACTGCCCGACGAATAACGGACCGATACCGGATAACGGTGCAAACGTTGCGTTTTTCACTGCGGCAACGGGAAAAACTCCCGTCTTTTTCGGGAAACCGCACAGGGAAACCGCAGAAATGATTGCAGAGGTCACCGGCGTAACGAAGGAAAAATCAGTTATTTTCGGTGACAGATTATATACCGATATCGCATTGGGACGTCTTCACGGCATTACTTCGGTTTTGGTTCTCACGGGCGAAACCTCGTTAAACGACGTAGAAAAAGCTCTTGTAAAGGACCGTCCCGATTTTATCTATCCATCACTTCTCGAGCTTTGCAAAGAGATGCTTTGATGTAAAAAAAACAGCGTCCCGATAGCGCTTTACTCTAAAGGACAGTTTTACCTACTGGCAGAAAAAACAGAAACCGCAGATTGATTTTCTGCGGTTTTTGTGCTATAATATTTGTGCTATAATAAGAACTATGAACAAACACCTATAAATTTGTTAAGCAAAGTTGAAACTTGCGATAAAGCTGAACAACAAATAAGAATTTGTAAATTCCTATCGAATGAAACATGGGTAATTTTGTAGAGGTATAAAATGAACAAGATTATTTCGGATATTTCTGACTATATTTTTATTTCTGACGAGCCTGAAAAAGTTGACGCCATCTTTCTGCCCGGCGGCTCACACCCTGAGCAACCTGAATATGCTGCCGAGCTTTATCGCAAGGGATATGCGAAGTGGCTTATTCCGTCAGGTGGAGTTAGTGTTAAACGGGATAAATGGCCCGGTGTTCGCTCAAAGGCAGATATATACAATGGCGACTATCAATCTGACTGTGAGTTCTTTACAGATGTATTTGTTAAAAATGGTGTGCCTGCTGATGCAATTATTGGAGAAGATAAGTCAGGTCATACTCGTGACAATGCTTTCCTCTCCCGAAAAGTCGTTGACGAAAAAGGATTAAAGATAAAGACAGCTTTGATTGTCTGCAAGGCATTTCACGCTCGGCGTTGTCTTATGCTTTATCAAATGGCATTTCCCGATGTTCAGATAAAGGTATGCCCTGTTCATTGTTTAGATATAACAAAAGACAATTGGCATATAACTGAACAAGGAATAGACCGTGTTCTTGGCGAACTCGCCCGATGTGGCAATCAGTTTGTTGACGACGTGAAGTCTTATCTATTATATCTTAAATACAATCAGTAAGATAAAAGAACTCATCAAATTCTTATTTGTTGAGAAACACTAATGCGCTGAGCGACGAAAAGCCTCCCTTTACACAAGGGAGCCTTTTTATGTTCACCTATGACTTGTCAATTTTCCTGACAAGCACTGCATTTGTGTGCACAAATGCAAAATACGGCATACCTCTTTCGAGATATGCCGCATTTTTTGAAAACTGTCCTTTAGGGCACACCCCTATCGGGACGCTGTTTTTTTACGATTTCTTGGTTGTATAGCCTATTATTATGCCAATAATAAATCCTGCGCTGCCGACTGCCAACAGCCACCACCAATCAAATCCGCTACTTATATATTTTTCATTGCTGTTATCGCTAAAATCGGAGGATTCGGGTTCAACCGAGGACGCTTCCGAGCCTTGGGAGGGTTCTGTGTAAGAGTCTCCGTTTTCCTCCTCGCCGTGCGCCGCCGCACGTTTTGCAATTACAACGTATTCCTTCTTATCGCCATTTTCGGCGGTGCAGATAACCTTTATAACGTTATCCTTACCCGCAACGAGATTTTCACCGCCGATAACCGAAACAGAGGCATTTTCGGCGGCAGCAATGCCGTTTACAATTACACTCTCAGTTTCATAAGGAAGCCAGACCAGATATTCGGTTATATCATTATCGAATGCAGGAGAAAGAAGAAATCCCTCAACCGTAATTCCCGAAAGATTATTGTTTGAGCTTGGAGCATAATTGGGATCTTTTTCTCTGGTAACCTTTATTGTATATGTCTTTTTTGAACCGTTTTCTGCAGTTACCGTTACCGTGACGTCAGTAGAGCCACCCGGAATGAGCGCAGGACTGTTTATCTTTACAGTTGCCTTTTCATCTGCTGCCTTTGCACTTATATTGAGTTTGGGAACGTCATAAGGAACGCTTGCGGTGTAACTCGTGGTATTTGCGGAAAACGCGGGAGTGATTGTTGCGTTATTTACCTTCAAGGAACCGAGATTGTTATTATCAGAAAGCGGCGCCGCAACAGTCGCCGAATATGTTATAGTTCCGATATTCGCATCGGCATTACCGTCGGAAGCAACAACATTATTATAAAACACTTTTATTGTTTCACCCGTCGCTACTGTGCTTTTTACCTTGAATTTAACTGTAAATATCGCCTTTGCGCTTCCCGTTATCGGGTTACTCATATTATTATCGTATGCAACAAAGTTATTTCCATTGAATTCCACCGCCCAGGGTGCTGCAATTTTTTGTGTTGTGCTTTGGAGCACGAGCTGATTGCCGTCATAGGAGAGGGTACCCGAGGCGCCAAATATACCTATTCCTTTAAGATTAAAGGTTATGGTTATGGTATCGCCCGCGCGGACAACGTCCGGACCCGTCAAGGTGGCACTTGCGTTTGTTTCAGCTGCCACTGTTATCGGAAGCATCATCGCAACACACAAGGTAACTACCGCTAAAATTGAAATTATTTTTTTCATCTTTTTCTCCTTATCTTGCGGTTATTTCGCTTTTGCCAAGAATTTTTGCCTTTATCTGAAGAAAGTCTGTAATTGAAATCCCATCGTCACCGTTAGTGTTCGCCGCATCGGCAAACACGCCCGAAAGAAGATTCTTTCCAAGTATATGCGCCTTGACCGCAATCATATCCGTTACGGTAACGTTTCCATCACCGCTCGTATCGCCCGTGACGATAACGGTGTAGGTTGCATTTACGGTATCAACATCTATCAGATCTACCGTCATACCCGTTCCCACCTTTGAATCTGCATCTACCTCTACGCCATCTTTATAGACCTTACAGAACTTTCCGCCTCCGACTCCCTCAAGAAGTTCTTGTGCCGTTGTACCCCCAGTAATTTTACGTATGCTGTTCCCCTTTACCTTGTAGGTTCCAGAAGAAAGTTCCTTTGGAGCCCTGGGATTTACGGTTACCTCAAAAGAATCAGTTTTATCTTTATAAACGATGACAACTGTTTTTGTTCCTACCTCGGTATCGAAACCGTTTACGGTATAATCAGTGACATTTTCACTCGTATTATTGTTATAATATGCCGTTACGGTCATTCCCGTAGGATCGAACGGATCTCCTGCGAGATATTCAAGCTTATTTGGCAAAGTAGTGACTGCTATAGATATAATCGATTTGGGAACTACCTCGACCTCAAATTCGGCGGTCTTGCCGTTATAGGCTACAGTAAAAATTTTTGTGCCGGGAGTTGTATCATATCCCGAAAGTATATAATCAGTGACCTTTTCGCTTGTATTATTGTTGTAATGAGCAGTAACAACCATACCTGTTGCATCGAATTCGAGTCCCTCGATGTAGGTGAGCTTATCCGGGAGGTTGGTTATCTCGATTGAAACAAGCTCTTTCGGGGTGACTTCAACATCGAATTCAGCGGTCAACTCTTTATAGGTT
>JAZQKU010000038.1:0-14634 GCA_045542315.1 Eubacteriales bacterium
TACCTCGTTGACCGCAAGAAGGACCTTATAATCACAGGCGGCGAAAATATCTTCCCCGTTGAAATTGAAAACTTCCTTCGTCAGCACGATAAGATAAAGGACGTAGGCGTTATAGGGCTCCCCCACGAGCGCCTCGGAGAAATCGTTGCGGCTGTAATAGAGATAAAGGACGGAATGACCGCCACCGAGGAAGAGATGACTGCCTTCTGTGAGGGGCTTCCGAGATATAAGCGCCCGAAAAAATACTTCTTCGATAAGGTTCCGAGAAACCCCACGGGCAAGATAGAAAAGGTAGTGCTTCGCGAAAGATACTGCAGCGATACCCTTGTAAACGCCCAGCTCAAAAGGTGAGAGATTTGAAAAACAAAGCGGAAAAGACCAACGTAATGAGAATCCTCGAGCAAAAAAAGCTCGATTATAAGAGCTATACCTACGAATCCGACGGCGCGATAAGCGGTGTTGAAGTCGCGGCAATGCTCGGATTTGATGAAAACCGCGTTTTCAAAACGCTCGTAACAGAGTCTGCATCGAAAAATCACTACGTTTTTATGATTCCCGTAGCGAAAGAGCTCGACCTTAAAAAGGCAGCGGCGGCGGTTTCGGAAAAAAGCGTTTCAATGCTCAAGTCAAAGGACCTGCTTCCTCTCACCGGCTACGTCCACGGCGGCTGCTCGCCTATCGGAATGAAAAAGCAGTTTAAAACCGTAATAGACAGAACCGCAGGCGATTTTGAAGAAATCGTTTTCAGCGCGGGCAAAATAGGCTTTCAGGTTGAGATAACGCTTGAAGACCTCAAAAAAGCCGTTCCCGTAACCGAAGCGGAATTAACCTATTAACAAAAACTCCACCCAATCGGGTGGAGTTTTTTGTTAAGTGATGAATTTAACCGCTCGAGCCCCCCTCTTTTGTTGCACCTCAGAGAAATGCGCAAGGCTTCAAGGAGGGAACCCTTTGCGGTGGTTTTTACAAAAAATAAGCCTCGAGATTTGTTATAAATCTCGAGGTTTATTATTAAACTATTTTTGTCAGTTCACCGTCTGCTATGGAGATCTGATAAAGACCATTTCCGTTTTCACCAATCAATACGTCGCCCCAAAGATAAAGACTGTAAAACGTTTCATCACAGAGCTTTCGCTTTTCAAAACTAACGGGGTCAATTATCCATATGCCGTTATCGGGAGAATCGATATCGGTTACGATAGAACCGTTCGTGCCGGTGGCTTGGAATGAATAAACGATACAGTCTTTATCGCAAATGTAAGCAATACGGTTATTGATATATTTGCTTTCGGACAAAACGATATTCCGAATATCACCGGTATCGGGGTCTAACAAACATAGCTGATTCAGGGATTTGTATAGCAAGAAATTATTTTGTATCATCAACGTAACCGGATAAGACTGAATGTCAATTTTTATCTTTTTCTCAACAGCCGTTTCGGAATAGAGAGTTACCTGACCGCTGTCATCGAGAACAAAAATTTTTTGCTCATCAGCGCAATATGCCGCAACGTTTTCCGCAACGACTTTCGCTGTTGAGGTTGCCAAATCATACCAATACAGCGTTTTCTTGTATGAATCGGAAATTCGAGCATATAAAATACCGTTTTCCGTTACTGTAAAAGAATCCACCTTTTCCGCAACGCGTTCCTTCGTTTTCTTGTTTATAACAAGAGTATTTTGATTTAAAAAAGCCGTTCCGCCGTCGAGTAACTGAATTTGATCACCCACACCGTAGATTATTTGAATATTTCCATCGGTATCCACTACGGTGCCGACTCTCAAAAACGTACTGCCGCTCCAAACAAATTTGCCGTTGCGATAGTCAACGGAATTGCCCGTAACGTAATTGTTATAGTTTATAGCAGGGTTTTCCGTTGGCTTGAAATTAGGTATTTGAATATAATTATTTATTACGAAGACTAAAGCAACTGCAATTAATGAAAAGATAATTGCGGAAATGAGTAATATGGCTATGCTTCTTTTTTTCATAAATTCGGTCACTCCTAGTTTTATAAAAATTCATACCACTTTATTATATTTTACTATAATGCCACGTAACTTGTCAAGTAAGCTGAAAAAAGTAAAAGAAGCTTCCTTCCATCCTTTTACAACCCACAAAAAACCGCAACAAAAGAGGGGTAGGTGCGAGCGCGCATTTCCTTTCGCCTTTTGTGTAAATCTTCCTTTCGCATAAGAAATGCATAGGAAGCTTTTGCTTCCGTATGCTTTTCGCCGAAGCGAAAGGGGCTTTTTGTTTTCCTTTCTCTCGCGAGCATAGGGGAAACCTCCCCTTTAAAGCGCTTCTTTTCCTATTTCTTGTCGCAACAAGAAATAGGCGCCCCACGCGTAGTGGAAAAAAGGAGCCCTTCGCGGCTTGAGCGGTAAATCCCCCGCGGCTCAAGCGGCAAGAAGCGCCCCGCTCGCATTGGGAGTTAAAAAACAAAAAAGGCAGCCGCACTCGACTGCCTTTTTATCTCTAATTTCTTATCTTATCCTCAACAAAGCTTCTGTCATAGTTTATTTTCGCGTGATTTTTTCGAAGAAGCACATTTTCAATGCGATTACCCGATTTTTTATCTATAACCTCGCGGTAGATCTCGTTGTTTCTGTAAACGCCGTCCTTTTCGTCTGTAAAAAACTCGTCCGCAACGTAGATGTGATAGCTCTCACTTAACGGCTCCGAGGAGCGAAGCTCACCGCAGAGATACTCCCCGTCAACGTAGGTGATAAGCTGAAAGGTGATATTTGTGTTGTTTTTGAATCGGTAATCGACGTGCGGCTCCGAAATCGAGGTACCCGTTCCGAAGGGGATCTGCCTGCCGTAATCGGGGAAGAGGTCAACGCCGTCGTGATGGTGATGCTCCGTTATTTCAAGCGGCGAATGAAGAACGAGCCAGTGAATGAGATTTGAAAACTGGCACATACCTCCGCCTATTCCGGGACGCGTTTCGCCGCCACGGTAGATTATGAGACCGTTTTGATAGCCCTGCTTTTTGCCTGTTTTTCCCACGGTACGCCAGAAGGAAAACGTTTCGCCGGGCGCCACGGTAATGCCGTTGATTTTGGGCGCCGCAAGCGTAAGATTTACCTTTTTGCCCTCCTGAAGCGACATATCGACGTTGCCAAGCTTGCGAAGTATAAGCGATTTATTTTTATAAACAAGATGAGGAAGGGGAGCAAAGCTCCTCTTTTTTGCGAATTTGATGCCCGAGAAAAGATCCTTCGTTCGCTTAATAACGGCGCACTTAAAAACGGATATCTTATACGCCGTAGGACCGAGATCGCAAAAAAGTCTTCTTCTCATAAAAGCCTCCGATGAACGATAAATTTGTCATTTACAGTTTAGCATACTTTGAAAATATTGTCAATATACAAATAAAGCAGCGATAAAAACGGTAAAAACGGTTGAAATCCAACCGAAAAAGTGCTATCATATAGTGTGAAAAAAGGAGGGTAGAAAATGGAGCTCTTAACGGTAACGCTGACCCAGATAACGGTAATGTTTTGCTTTATCGGCGTAGGCTTTGCAATAAGAAAATTAAAAATCGTAGAGGCAAACGTCGGCTCGGTGCTTGCCTGCCTTGAAACCTTCGTTTTCATGCCCCTTTTGTGCTTCCGTAACTTTTCAACCTATATGACGGTTGAAAATATCAAGGTGAAATGGCCCATCTTCATTTTCTCCGTTGCGGTCTTCGGGCTTGTTTTTCTTTTTTCAAAGCTTATTTCGGGCATATTTTCAAAAGATAAATATATAAAAGGCGTTTACGTTTACAGCTTCACCGTCCCCAACGTAGGCTATTTCGGCTATCCCCTTATCGAAGCGGTATTCGGAAAAGAAGGGCTTTTTAATTTTATGCTTTTTTGCGTTCCCCTTTATCTTTTCATCTACACCTTCGGTATGAATATGCTTATGAACAGAACTAAATTCACCTTAAAGCGTCTTTTGAACCCCGTTATGATAGGAATAACCTTGGGAATGGCGGTCGGCCTTATCGGCATAAGCCTCCCCGCGGTAGTAACAAAGACGGTTTCAACGGGTGCGGCGTGTATGGGCCCCTGCGCAATGCTCCTTACGGGCTACGTGCTTGCAAAAACTCCCATAAAGCAGATGTTCACAAACGGCAAAATGTATCTTGCCTCAATTATAAGACTTATCGTGCTTCCCTTCGGCGCGGGCGCACTCGTCTATCTTGTCTGTTACCTCTTGAAGCTCGATAATATCTACGTTTTTCTCACCGTAGCGGCACTTTGTCTTCCCATGGGTTTAAACGGCGTAGTCTTTCCCGAGGCGGCGGGGAAGGACGGCACCGCAGGCGTTCAGGCATGCTGCATCTCGAGCCTCTTCGGAATTATAACGATTCCCACGATATTTATGCTTTTAAAGCTCTTTGGAATAACCCTTTAAAGCAGGAATGCACGATTTTACAACAAAAAGTATGATTTTACAAGAATCATACTTTTCTTTTTTGTTATAATTATTGCATAACAAAAGGAGTGGTTAAAAATGATGAAAAAAGAAATCAAGATAACGGTAATCGCAGCCATTGTCTTTGCTCTTGTTATTTCGGCGTTTGCCGCAATGCTTTTTATCTTCGGAGACAAAGCAAACGAGGGATTAAAGACAGTAACGGTAACCGTCGTTCACAAGGATTCAAGCCAAAGGGTATTTACCTTAAAAACGGAAGCCGAAAGCCTCGGCGAAGCGCTTATTGAAAAAAATATAATCCCCGGCACCGAGTCGGGAATGATATTCACCGTTGATAACGAAACGGCAGACGGCGCAAACGAGGAGTGGTGGTGCATTACAAAGGGCGGCGAAATGCTTTGGACGGGCGTCAACGAAACTATGATAGCGGACGGAGATTGCTATGAGATCACCCTCACGGTCGGATACGATAATATCGAGTGGTAAAAACAAGCTTATAATGCTTTGCCTTTCGGCAATGTGGAGCGCTCTTCTTCTTGTCGGACAATACCTTTTGAGCCCTCTTCCCAATATCGAGGTAGTGTCGCTTCTGATTATCGTTTACACCTGCGTTTTCGGAAAATGGAGCCTTGCGGCTCTTCCCGTTTTCGTGCTCGGAGAGGGGCTTATCTTCGGCTTCGGAATATGGTGGTTTTCCTATCTTTACGTCTGGGCAGTGCTCGTGGTTATAACTCTCTCGGTAAAAAAGCTTAACATATCAAATCCGATTTTCTGGGCGGTAATTTCGGGCTTTTATGGCCTTTCGTTTGGATTTTTGACCTCGATCCCATATCTTTTTATGGGCGGTCCCGCGGCGATGATAGGCTATTTTATCGGCGGTATTACCTTTGATTTTCTTCACGCGGGCGGAAACTTTCTCCTTTGCCTTGTGCTTTTTTTGCCGCTCACAAAGGTTCTTACATATCTCGGTCAAATGGCGGGATTGTTGCAGAAAAAGGCGTAGATTTTGCACAATAAGGCATTTTAAGAAAAAGATATTTACAACCGAATAAAGGAATATTAAAATAAAAGCAGTGAATTCACACTGCTTTTATTTGTGAAAGGAAGAAAGTTATGAAACAGCTTAAAATAGGAATAATAGGTCTCGGAGGCAGAGCAAGACACGTAGCCATGTACACGAGAAATTCGGGAAAATCACTCGGAATTGCAGAGGTGAGGGTTACCGCGGTCTGCGACGTTAAGCCTAAAGAGGAGCTTATCGCTTACGCAAAGGCTGACGGCTATGACGTTGATATATCGGAGTCCCGCTTCTATACCGACGTCGATGAAATGCTTGACAAGGAGGAACTTGACGCAGTAATCATCGGCACTCGCTGCAACCTCCACACACCTCTTGCAATAAAGGTGCTTGAAAGAAATATCGACCTTTTCCTTGAAAAGCCCGTTGCAACCACAATAGAGGATCTTCTTGCTTTGAAGGCGGCAGGCGAGAGAAGCAAATCGCGCGTTGTCGTTTCATTCCCCCTTCGCGTAACCCCTCCCGTAACTCTTTCCAAGGAGATAATCGATTCGGGCGAGATAGGCGACGTGGTTTTTGCAAACGGTTGGACGAGAGTTGCTTACGGCGGCTGCTACTACCACAACTGGTACCGTGACGAGAGCATCACGGGCGGCCTTTTCCTTCAGAAGGCTACTCACGATTTCGACTATATAAACTACCTTATCGGCAAAAAGCCCGTTGATATCTGCGCAATGAAATCCAAAATGGTAATGAAGGGCAATAAGCCTGCGGGACTTTATTGCAAGGACTGCCCGGAAAATCCCACCTGCCCGGAGGGCACCGTCCACGGCTGGCGCACCTTCGGCTATGCGCAGGACGACGGCAAGTGCTGCTACGCGGTTGATACCGGCAACGAGGATTCGGGCTCCGCTATCCTTCGCTATGAGGACGGCACCCATTTAAGCTATTCGCAGGCATTCTTCCTTCGCAATATTGCCTCCTGCGGCAGAGGAGTTTTCCTCGGCGGCACCAAGGGCTCTCTTACCTTTGATTTCAACACCAACGTAATAAAGGTTGCAAGGAGCTACGAAAACGTGGTCAAGGATATAACCTTCACCGCAAGCGGCGCCCATTTCGGCGGCGACGAAAGACTCACCGAGAATTTCGTAAAAATGCTTTGCGACGTCGAGCCCTCTCACTCGCCTCTCGAGGAAGGACTCATTTCGGCACTTATCTGCTTAAAGGCAAAGCAGTCGGCGGAAACCGAAGCGTTCAAAAAGATCGTTTACGAAAAATAAAATCATAAAACCGATACGGCAGACGTTGTCTGCCGTATTTCTTTTTTAAAACACTGTAAATTTTTATATTTACTATTTATTTTTTGTGAAAAATATGTTATATTATATATGTCAAAATATATCAAAATGAAAAAGTGTGCGAAAACGAGGAAAAGGCAATGAAAAGCGGAAATTACAAAGAAAAAAACGGTTATAAATACAATAAAAACGGCGGTGCCAAAAGAGGCGCAAGACAAAACGAAAGATTTTTCGAGGAAAAAAGAGCACCGAAAAAGGCTCCCGTAAAAATAAATCCCGAAGTTTCCGAGACCTCAGAGCGTGAGGATATCGTTTACGGCAGAAACCCCGTTTTCGAGCTTTTGGAATCGGGAAGAGGCATTGAGAAGATCTACGTTCAGTCGGGCGAGCGCACCGGATCGATAGTAAAGCTCGTTGCGGTTGCAAGGGCAAAATCGGTAATCGTTGTTGAAGCCGACCGCAAGAAGCTCGACGAGCTTGCGGCAGGCGGTCTTCATCAGGGCGTAGTTGCGGTTGCGGCAATGAAGGAGTATTGCGAGGTAGCCGATATTCTTGCCGCCGCAAAGGAAAAGGACGAGAAGCCTTTTATAATCATCTGTGAAAATATAACCGACCCCCACAACCTCGGCGCGATAATACGCACCGCCTGCTGTGCGGGTGCACACGGCGTTATAATTCCCAAAAGAGGCGGCGTCGGCGTAAACTCCACCGTCTATAAAACGAGCGCGGGTGCTGCGGAATATATGCCCGTTGCAAAGGTAAACAGCATTTCAAACGCTATAGGCGAGCTTAAGGCAAACGGCGTGTGGATATACGGAACCGACGCATCGGGTGAACAGAACTACACCGAATGCGACCTTAACGGCTCGATAGCCCTTGTCATCGGCTCCGAGGGTGAGGGAATGAAGAAGCACACGGTATCACAGTGCGATTTTCTGGTAAAAATACCTTTAAAGGGCAAAATAAATTCGCTTAACGCAAGCGCCGCGGCGGCGGTAATGATCTACGAGGCACTCCGCCAGCGCGACGCGAAATAACAAACGAAAGGACGGCACAAAATGGAAGATTTTGAAGAAAAGCTTAACGAAATACTCAGAGAAACTGACGAATACGATAAGATAAAGTCGGAGCTTGACGACAGTTATCTTTTATCGGGTGCCGTTTCCGACGATGAGCTTGACGCAATTTTAGGCGAATTCGGAGTTTTGGCCCAAAAGGGAAAGCCCATCGTTATAAAAGACACCTTAAGCACCGACGAGCTTATCGCAGTAAAGGACGGCATCTCCTTAAATCCCTACACCCATGAGGCAGAGGAAGAGGAAAAAGAGAAAAGGGAAGAGGATATTTCCAAAACTCAGGTCTTTACCGATGAGCCTTCTCCCGAAACCGACTTCAAGGAAAAGGACGAGGTCGAAACGGTAAACGATAAGGTGTTAAAGGAGCAGGAAGAAAAATTCTTCGGTAAAGGCTCGAAGATAAGAGAAAACGTCTTTAACTGGGAAAAGGACCGCGACCTTCGCGTGCCGACCAAGGAGGAGGCAAATCTGCTCGAGGGTCAGGTAAGCTTTCTTACGAAAGAGGAAACGGAGCAGGACAGAAAGCTTACGGGCTATTTCACCGACGTTTACGACGTTTCCGATTTAATGGAAAACAGCCGTAAGCTGAAGGAATTGACCTCGAATAAGGAAAAGGATTACGATAACGGTGTTAAATTCAGCGGCCTTATGGGCAAGCTCTTTAACGAGCCGGAAAGCGATGACGAGCCGATAAACGATATTCCCGACGAAGAGGAAAAAACGGTTGAGGATTATGAAAACACCGAGGCTGCCTCGGAAATAGCAAACGATCTTAAATTTCAGAAGCGTCAGTCGATGCTCCGCCTTATCTTTGCGGCGGCGGTAACGGCAGTGCTTCTCATAATAGACGTTGCGGTATCCTTAAAGCTGCCCCTTCCCGCGGTAATAGACTACACGAGCTCCGCATTTTCCTTCGGAATAGCAACTCTCGGGCTTCTTTTGGCGGTAGTGGCCTGCGGTGTAAGAAGCTTCATTTCGGGAATAACCGGCATATTTACCTTAAAGCCCTCTAACGACAGCGCTCCCGCCATTGCCGTAATCGTTGCAATGATAACCGATATAGCAATTATTTTCGGCTACACCGAGGGAAGCTTTTATTCCTTCACCGGTCTTGCGGCGCTTTGCTTTACGGTAAATCTTCTTTCAAAATATTTAAGACTTTCCACCGTGCTTTCAAGCTTTGAGATAGTATCCTCAAACGAGCAGAAGCACGTTGCGATAGCGGTAAACCGTTTCCCTCAAAGCGGCGCCTACAACGAGGAGATAGCGGTTATGAAGACCGATTTCGTAAAGGGCTTTATGGATTCGGTAACCGCATACGACGGCACCGAGCGGCTGAATATCTATCTTCTCCCGATAATGGCGGCGGCGGTGATAATTTCGGGCGTTATAGCGGCGATGAAGGGTATGACGGCGGTAATGTCGTTTACCTTCGCGTTGAATGCGGCGGTGCTTTCGGCAACGCTTGTTTCGCCACTTTCGGCGGCTCTTCCCATCTACTATGAGAGCGCCCTTTTGAAAAAGAAAAAAGCGGCTGTGCTTTCATTGAAGGCTGCCGACAATTTCGAGGATAAACGGGTGTTTGTAATAAAGGACACCGAATTTTTCAACCCCGAAGCAATGAAAATAAAGGGAATGAAGGTATTTCCCGAGAGCGAGCTTTACGAAACGATACTTTACGCCGCAAGCCTTTACAGCAAGCTCGGCGGACCTGCTGCGGCGGCGTTTAAAAAGCTCTTGGGAGAAAACGAGGAGCTTCTGCCCGTTTCCGACCTTACTGTGCGCGACGGTATCGGCATAACCGCAACCGTCGGCGATAAAAAGCTTTACAGCGGCATTCCGAGCTTTATCGAATCGCTCGGAGTCGATATGCAAAAAGTTGATTTTGCCACCGCCTACAAGAAGGGCAGAGGCAAGCTTATTGCAATAGCCGATGAAAACCGTTTAATGGGTGTATTTTCACTTTCCTACACGGGCGGCAAAAGAATGAAGCAATACCTGCGCCTTGCGGCAAAGCAGGACTTTTTGACTGTCGTCTGCTCCGATGACCCCAATATCACCGCCCGCTTTATAGCCGATTGCTATAAAGAGGATAACGCCGAGATACAGATAGTCGGCACCAAGCATTCAAACGAGCTTTGCCGCGCAACCTGCGATAAAAGCTTTATTCCCGCAAGGACCGTTTCAACCGACGGACCCTTGGGCGCCTTCCACGCGGTGATTTCCGCCCTTCGCCAGAAGAGAAGCGCAAGGATAGGCGACGTTATAAGGCTTATCGCAACCGCGCTTGCGGCGGCAGTCGCTCTTTTCCTTGCGGTAACGGGAAGCCTTGAGCTTTTCGGCGCGGCGGCGGTAATAGTATTCCAGCTTATATGGGCGGTAGTGCTTGCCGCGGTAACTTTTTTCAGATTATAAGGATTGAATCAAAATGACTAACTACGAAAATTACAAAACAAAGGAAATGGTGCTTCCGATAGTTGCTCTTCGCGGTCTTACCGTCATGCCCGGCTCGAGAGTGCAGTTTGACGTTGCGAGAAAGCAGTCCTTGAAGGCTGTTGACACGGCGCTTAAGGGAAACCAGAAGATAGTTCTCATTTCCCAAAGAGATATAAGAGTTGAAAATCCCACCGAGGAGGATCTCTTCAGAGTCGGCTGCGTTGCAAAGGTAAGCTCAATGCTTAAAATGCAGGGCGGCGGCGCAAAGGTCGTCGTTGAGGGAATCGACCGTGCCGTTTTAAAAACAATAATCGGCGCGGAATCTCATCTTGTCGGCATCGTTGAAAGCGTTACCTGCCCCGACGTCGCGTCGGACACCGCACAGGCGGAGGCGCGTATCCGTCAGCTCACCGATCTGATGCAGGGCTATGCCGATATCTTCCCGAAGATTCCCGACGATATCATCTATAACGTAATGGAATCAAAGAGCCTCGGCACTCTCGCCGACTATATGGCGGCCAATCTCCCCTTGAAATACGAGCTTAAGCAGGAGGTGCTTGAGCAGTTTGACGTTTTTGAAAGAGCCGACACGATGATATCCATTTTGTCAAAGGAGCTTGAGATACTCGAGCTTGAGCAGGGCCTTGCAGATAAGGTGAGAGCGGCTCTTGATAAAAACCAGAGAGATTTTTATCTTCGCGAGCAGATGAAGGTGATCTCCGACGAGCTTGGCGAGGGCGAAAGCCCCATGGACGAGGCTAACGGCTACAAGGAGCGAATTGAAAAGCTCAACACCACCGACGAGGTAAAGGAAAAGCTCAAAACGGAGGCCTTGCGCCTTTCGAAAATGCCTTTCGGCTCCCACGAGGGCTCTGTAATAAGCGGCTATCTCGACACGGTGCTTGACCTTCCCTTCGGAGAATACACCGAGGAGCATCTTGACGTCAACGACGCCGCAAAGCAGCTCGATAAGGAGCATTACGGCCTTAAAAAGGTAAAGGAAAGAATTCTGGAATACGTTGCCGTGCGCCAGCTTTCTCCCGAATTAAAGGGTCAGATAATCTGCCTTGTAGGCCCTCCCGGAGTGGGAAAGACCTCGATCGCCTCCTCTATTGCAAAAACGCTTGGCAGAAACTACGCCCGCATTTCCTTGGGCGGTATAAGGGACGAGGCCGAGATACGCGGTCACAGAAAGACCTATATCGGCGCAATGCCCGGCAGAATAATAAGGGCAATAAAGCAGGCAAAGAGCTTAAATCCCCTTATCTTGCTTGATGAGATAGATAAGCTCGGCTTCGACTATAAGGGTGACCCCTCCGCCGCACTTTTGGAGGTGCTTGATCCCGAGCAAAACAAGACCTTCACCGATAATTACCTTGAAATACCCTTCGATCTTTCCGACGTTTTGTTTATCACCACCGCAAACAGCGCCGACCTCATTCCCGCGCCTCTGTACGACAGAATGGAGGTCATCGAGATCGGAAGCTACACCTTGAATGAAAAGAAGCAGATAGCCAAAAAGCATCTTATTCCCAAGCAGATGGAGCGTCACGGTCTTACAAAGGCCACCTTCTCGATAGGTGAAAAGCAGATCGTCGAGCTTATAGACGGCTACACCCGCGAGGCGGGCGTAAGAGAGCTTGAAAGAGAGCTTGCGCTCGTTATGAGAAAGGCGGCAGCGGAGATAGCGTCGGGCAAGGCCGAAAAGGTAAAGATCGACAGTGCCAAACTGCTTGAATATGCAGGCACGAGAAAACGTAAAAAGGATAATCTGAAGAGAGAACCCGAAACGGGAGTCGCAACGGGTCTTGCCTATACCGCCGTCGGCGGAGAGGTTCTCACCATAGAGGTGAATATTATGGAGGGAAGCGGCAAGGTGGAACTTACAGGCTCACTCGGCGACGTTATGAAGGAAAGCTGCCATGCGGCGGTAAGCTTCATAAGAGCGAACAGCTCGGTTTTAAAGCTTAAAAATTCGGATTTCTATAAGACCAAGGATATACATATCCATTTTCCCGAGGGTGCAGTTCCGAAGGACGGCCCCTCTGCGGGTATAACCATCACCACCGCTTTGGTTTCGGAGCTTACCGGTATTCCCGTAAGAAGCGATATAGCAATGACGGGTGAAATAACCCTTCGCGGAAGAGTGCTTGCGATAGGCGGCCTGAAGGAGAAGACTATGGCGGCATACAAAAACGGTATAATGACCGTTATCGTTCCCGAGGAAAACCGCTCCGATATCGACGATATCGATTCCGAGGTAAAGGAGCACCTTGGCTTCGTATATGCCGAAAGAATAAACGAGGTTTTGAAGACGGCGTTGGTCGATTCTCCCTTTATCGAAGAAGCCGTCAGCTACAAAACCGATAGAAAAGGCGTAATTGCCGAGGCGTAAGCCTTGAATTTTCAAATTTTTTAAAGCTTTATCATTCGGTTTTCACAAAAATAGGTTAAAATAACAGTAACTGATTAAAAGGAAAGAAAAAAGATGAGTAAGCTGCTTATCGTCGATGACGAGGCGAGAATAAGAGAAATAATAAGAAAATACGCAGAATACGAGGGCTACACCGTTTCCGAAGCGGAAAACGGTGTAAAAGCTCTTGAAATGGCGAAAGGTAAAGAGTTTGACCTTATCGTTATGGACGTAATGATGCCCGAGCTCGACGGATTTTCCGCCGTCAAGGAGATCCGCAAGTTTTCGGGAGCGCCGGTGCTGATGCTTTCGGCAAGAGGCGAGGAATACGATAAGATCCACGGCTTCGAGCTCGGAGCCGACGATTACGTTGTAAAGCCCTTCTCTCCCAAGGAGCTTATGGCGAGAGTCGAGGCAATAATCAAGCGTACAAGAGGCAGCGCTCAGCGTCACGAAATCGTTACAGTAGGCGGCCTTGAGGTGGATTTCACCGCAAGAACGGTGAAGATCGACGGAAACGAGGTTTCAATGTTCCCCAAGGAATACGACCTTTGCTTCTACCTCGTTAAAAACAGAGGAGTAGCGCTCACGAGAGAACGCCTTATCTCCGACGTTTGGGGCTACGATTATTACGGTGATGACCGCACTCTCGACACTCATATCAAGCTTCTTCGCAAGAGCCTTGGGGATTACAGCAGATTAGTAACCACCTTAAGAGGAGTGGGATACCGCTTTGAAAAGGAATAACGAACAAGAAAATAACGAAAATAAAAGCCGCCGTTACGTAAGCATAAAATGGCGGCTTTTCGCCTGCTTCGGCGCCTTCACCGCGTCGGTGCTTTTAATTCTGTGGCTTTTTCAGGTAATCTTTCTTGAGGATTTTTACAAGTTCATCAAAATAAACGAAACCAAGGGAGCCGCCTATTCCGTTTCGGAGATAGCGGAGAGCGATGCCCTTTACCCGGAGCTTGAGTTTATTGCCCGTCAGAATGAGGTGTGCATACTCGTCACCGACCTTCACGGCGTCGAAATCGCCTCGAAGGATTACGTTTCGGGTTGCATCATTCATAAGATGAATCACTCCTTAAAGATTAAAATGATAGAGAAAGCGCAGAATGAGCCGCGTGGAATAACGAAGTATTTTAATTTGGACGGCTCGGAAAAGGAACACGATTTTGGAATTACCACAGAAAGCATTATCTTTGTAAAGATAATTAGAACCGAAAAATACGGCGACGTGGCGGTGTTTGTAAACGGAACGATATCTCCCGTTTCCGCAACCGTTCAAACTCTCAGAATTCAGATATACATAGTAACCGCAATTCTCGCAGCCATCGGTCTGATCCTTGCAATACTTTTTGCCCGCTTTATCTCAAAGCCTATTTCTAAGCTTTGCTCCTCTGCAAAGGAGCTTGCAAAGGGAAATTATCAGGCAGACTTCTCCTCGGCGGGCGGCTACGGCGAGATATCGGAGCTCGGAGAAAGCCTGGACTACGCCGCCAGGGAGCTTTCAAAGGTCGATAATTTAAAAAGCGAGCTTATTGCAAACATAAGCCACGACCTTCGTACTCCCTTGACTCTTATAACGGGTTACAGCGAGGTAATGCGTGATATCCCCGATGAAAACACCCCCGAAAACCTTCAGATAGTAATCGACGAGGCAAAAAGATTAAGCACCCTGGTTACCGATATTCTCGATATGAGCAAATTCGAGGCGGGCACCGTAAAGCTCGATATAAAGGAATTCGATCTCACCAAAACGGTGTCGGACACCATAGAGCGCTTTAAAAAGCTTATCGAAAAAGAGGGCTTTACCTTTGAGTTTATATACGAAGGAAGGGTAACGGTAAGGGCTGACGAGCTTCGCGTTTCACAGGTCCTTTATAACCTTCTCAATAACGCCGTGATCCACGCGGGCGGAGTTAAAAAGGTTACGGTAGTTCAAAGAGAGGTCGGTAACCACG
>JAZQKU010000039.1:0-23828 GCA_045542315.1 Eubacteriales bacterium
CTTTGTCTACTGCAGACCAACGGTTGACATTTATTAAATTGCAAAAGGCCTTGACAAACTCGTGATTCAGAGTTAACATACGAACAGCGAAGCTCCCCCGAGATGAAAATCATCGTTTCGGGGGAGCATTTTGTTGACCACAGTTTATCCCACTTCCACGCACGGAGTACACGGAAACAGTGGAGGTAAGATGGCCGGAAAGGATGTGTTTTCGAGCGGAAAGGGGCGGAAATGCCCGGAAATAAGCGGAGACCGGTACTCCCAAATTATTTGGGAGCAGATTCGTCTGCTCTCTTTTTTTACTTAGGAAATTAGTCATTGCTTGTAATAACTCTGTTATTTAGGCGTATACTTAATTTCAAGGTGGTGATTTTTTTGCAAAAGAAAACTAATGTTTGGCAGCTTATCGGTTTTGCTGTTGTTTCACTCGGCGGTACGGTGCTTCACTTCCTTTACGAATGGTTTGGAGAAAGCCTATTGATTGCGCCGTTTTCAGGCGTTAACGAATCAACGTGGGAGCATATGAAGCTGTTGTTCTTCCCTCTTGTTTTTTTCGCACTCGCTGAAAATTATTTTATTAAAAACAAAAATTTTTGGTTTGTAAAATTCATCGGTACACTAACCGGTCTTATTGCAATTCCAACAATATTCTACACTCTGAACGGTGCCTTCGGAAAAACTCCGGACTGGCTGAATATCACAATATTTTTCATTGCGACCGCAATCGTATTTTTCACTGAAACGGTTATATTTCATCATTTAAGGTCCGATTTGAAGGTGGAAATATTTTCGATAGTGGCTTTGTTGATTATTGCCGTTGCATTTGTTGTATTTACTTTTTTACCGCCAGAGCTTCCGTTATTCCTTGACCCCGTGGAAAATTATTACGGAATAAAATAACGGCGGTTATTGCAAAAACGTCATTTTTTTGTTATAATATTAAAAGCAGTTAATTTTAAAAAGGACGTGACTTTGTGAAATACAGCAGTATTAACGGAATGCAGTTTTCTAAAATCGTTCTCGGCACATGCTATTTCGGCACGAGAATTCCCGAAAAAGACTGTATGGAAATGATGGATTATTTTGCAGATAAGGGCGGTAACGTCATTGATACCGCATTTTCTTATGCCGATTGGCTTCCGAACGGCGACCAGGCGAGTGAAAAGGTAATAGGAAAATGGCTGAAGTCGTCGGGTGCAAAGAATATTCATATTGTAACCAAAGCAGGACTCACCAAGCGTCTGGACTCCGGATGCTCTGCAAATATCTCATACGAGGGTCTTCGCACAGAAATCGAAAAAAGTCTCGATGCACTCGGAATTTCAACTCTTGACGGTTGGCTTCTTCACAGAGATGATGAAAATATACCCGTTGATGAGATAGTTGATATCTGCAACGTTTTTGCAAAAGAAGGTAAAACTAAATTTCTTGGTGTTTCGAATTGGCGTCCCGAAAGAGTTGCTGCCGCAAATGAATGGGCAGTTAAAAACGGAAGAATTCCCTTTTCGATCAGTCAGATACTTTGGAGCGCCGCACAGATAACAAAAGAAGCTTGGGGCGACCCTGAGATCGGAGTAATGAATGCAGAAGCAAGAGAATATTATAAATCGGCAAAAATGCCGGTCATGGCATATTCCTCACTTGCAAAAGGTTTTTTCTCAAAGGGATTTGAATCGATCGATAATCTAAACGGTCCTGCAAAGGAGCGTTTCTTAACTCCCAGAAACATTGAAAGGTTAGAAACGATGCGGAGAATTTGCCGCGAAAACAATGTGTCTCCCTCGGCAGCCGCACTGGCTTACGTAACAAGCAATCCACTTGAAGGGCTTGCGCTTGCAGGCCCCACAAAGCCTTATCAGATGGCAGATGCGCTTTCCGCACCCGATTTTGTAATGTCAGCTGAGGATATTGCGGAATTCGAAAGAGAATAACAGAAGATAAAAATAACCGCTCAAAAGTGCTGTACTCTTAAGGACAGTTCAAGAGTACATTACCTATCGACAGAAAAAACGAAACCGCAGATTGATTTTCTGCGGTTTTTGTGTTATAATAAAAACAATAATTTCAAAGAAGAAACGGAAGATGCTTATGAGAGATGTGATTGAACATTATAATAAGCTAATTGATGAAAACAATGACCCTGCTCGTGATCCTAAACCTCTGAGAGATTATATGGATAAGTGGGACGGAGAGACGTTTATTGAGAGCATGCAGCTTGATAAAAGAAAATCCGTATTGGAAATAGGAATAGGAACAGGGCGACTTGCCATAAAAGTTGCACCAAATTGTAAAAGCTTGTGTGGAATAGATATTTCCGAAAAGACAATCCAAAGAGCTACTGAAAATCTATCATTGTATCAAAATATAAAGCTTATTTGCGATGATTTTATGTCTTGTAAATTTGAAGCACAGTTCGATGTAATATACTCGTCATTGACATTTATGCACATACAGGATAAATTGTCAGCTATACAAAAAATTGCTACTTTGTTGACAAATAACGGACTTTTTGTTTTATCAATCGATAAAAGTAAGAATGAGCATATCGATATGGGAGATAGAAAGATAAAAATTTATCCCGATAACCCTAACGATATACGTAGTTATCTTTCAATATCAAAGCTCAAAATCGTAAATGAATTTGAAACAGACCACGCATACGTAACGGTTAGTAGAAAAGACTCCCTTGTGTAAAGGGAGCCTTTTTAATATTCTTCTATGGCTTGTCAATTTTTCTGACAAGCACTGCATTTGTAGCCACAAATGCAAAATACGGCATACCTTTTTCAAGATATACCGTATTTCTAAAAACTGTCCTTTCGAGCGATGCTCAAAAGAGCGGTTATTTTTTTATTTTACAGATATTACCTTGTAGCTCTCGTTTTCAATGAGCTTAACGACAGATTCTTCATTGTAGCCGTCTCCGACTTCGATTACTGCGGTTCCCTTTTTAAAGCTTACCTCAGCTTTTGATATTCCGCTTACCGAGTCAAGAAGCTTTTGAACTCTTGCTTCACAATGAGGACACATCATACCCTTGATTTCAATTACTCTTCTCACAACTTTATTCTCCTTGTTATTTTTAAATTTCAAATTTAATCTTAGCGCATTTGTTACAACCAAAACACTTGAGATGCTCATCGCGGCAGCTCCGAACATCGGATTTAACCGAATGCCCAAAATCGGTATTAAAGCACCTGCTGCAAGAGGTATCCCGATAACGTTGTAGCCAAATGCCCAAAACAGATTCTCATAAATGTTCTTAATAACCGCTTTACTGAGCCTGATTGCAAAAACAAGATCGGAAAGTCTGTTTCTCATGATTACAACATCGGCAGAATCTATAGCAACGTCTGTTCCCGCACCGATTGCAACCCCAACGTCAGCCGTAATAAGCGCAGGAGCATCGTTCACACCGTCGCCTACCATAACGGTTTTTCCACCGACTTTAAGCTCTTTTATAATTTGCTCTTTTTCCGTTGGCAACACGTTTGCATAAACCTTATCTATGCCAAGCTTTTTTGCAATTATATTTGCCGTAAGCTCGTTATCACCGGATATCATAACGGCGTTTATCCCCATTTTTTTTAGCACGGAAACGGCGAACTTACTATCCTCTTTTATAACGTCGGCGGCTGCTATTATGCCTATTATTTTGTTTGCGGCAGAAACAAGAATCGTTGTCTTCGCCTTATTAGCAAGTTCTTCAACTTTACATTTAATTTCTTCAGATATATCTAAGTATTTTGATATAAATTCTGTTTTTCCTATAAAATATTCTTTACCGTTTACGGTTCCTTTTACACCACACCCGATAACCGTTTCAAACTTCTCGACCACCGAGACCGAAGCATTATTTTTGACCGCACAGTCAACTATTGCGGTTGCGATCGGATGATTGCTGTGCTTTTCGAGCGACGCCGCAACCGAAAGCAGCTCTTCTTCTTTGTAACCGTTAAAAACAATTATATCGGTCACCTCGGGTTTGCCAACGGTAAGAGTTCCCGTCTTGTCGAAGGCAACCGTTTTGACCTTTCCGAGATTTTCAAGCGCGGTTGCGTTCTTAAACAGCACTCCGTTCTTTGCGGCAATACCCGATCCAACCATAATTGCAACGGGAGTTGCAAGACCGAGCGCACAAGGACAGCTTACAACTACGACCGAAACCGCCATTGAAAGAGCTTTACCGAAGTCACCGTTTATTATAAGCCAAGTAATCAGCGTAACAGCCGCAACGGCAAGAACAAACGGAACGAATACGCCCGAAATTTTATCCGCTGCACGCGCGATCGGAGCCTTTGAAGATGCGGCATGATTCACAGTTTCTATGATAGCGCCGAACGCTGTGTCCTTCCCTACCTTCGTAGCCTTACATTTAACGTAACCTGATTTGTTTACCGTTGCCGCATATACCGTTGAATCGACTGTCTTCTCAACCGTTATGCTTTCACCCGTAAGTGCCGATTCATCGATAGATGCCTCACCGTCAATTACAATACCGTCAACCGGAACTGCATCACCGGCTTTTACAATAAAGATATCACCGACAACAACGTCCTCAACGTCAGTATATAACTCTTCGCCGTCACGAATAACTGTGGCCTTTTTCGGAGAGAGCTTAAGCAAGCTTTTAAGCGAATCGCTAGTCTTCCCTTTTGCAAGACTTTCAAGCATTTTTCCAAGTGTGATAAGTGTGGGCACCATAGCCGCAGACTCAAAATAGAGCCGATGCAGATACTCTGCCGAGCCGTTTACATACATCAAAACCGTTATTACAACGCTATACAGAAATGCCGAGAATGAGCCAATGGCAACAAGAGAGTCCATATTCGGAGATAGCCTGAATAGGCTTTTAAAACCGTTTTTATAGATTTTGAAATTGATCGCCATGATTGTTACGGCAAGAATCATTTGAATAATAGCCAATAACAGCGGGCGCACCGTTATAAAATGCGGAAGCGGAAACGAAAGCATATTATGGCCCATTGTAACGTAAAGAAGCAAAAGCAAGACCGCCGCCGAGGATATAAATCTTTTAAAATATCCGCGACTTACGTTTTTTTCGGTTTTATCTGCCGCGGCTACGGTTGTTCCATTCTCAAGTGACGCTCCGTAGCCTGCCGCCTTTACCGCCGCGATAACGGCATCGGCTTCTGCAGTTCCCGAAACTGTCATTGAATTTGTAAGTAAATTTACCGAGCAGGACTCTACGCCCTTTAAAGATGAAACCGCCTTATGGACTCTTGCACTGCAAGCCGCACAGTTCATTCCCGTTACGTTGAATTTTTTCATTTAAACCATTCCTAAAAATAACTTTAATATATTATATCACAATTTAACGAAAATCAAAAGATTTTATAAAAAAGATGCGAAATAGTTTCCGCATCTTTTTATCATTATTTATTTGCTTTGCTGCCGCACATTCCGCACGTTTCACAGGAGCATCCGCAAGAGCAAGAGGTCTTACCCTTTTTCTTATTGATTATTCCCTTTATAACGATAGCAAGAAACAATGCCGCAACCAATGAAGCAACTATTATTGTGGGCCAAGGCATAGCTATTTCTCCTTATTTTCTGTTTTTAACGGGACGTACCGTCATAAATATCAAGAACGCCAGAACTATCGCAGCGGCAACGGTTCCGAAAATATTTCCGCCTACGGCTGTGAACCATGCACCGAACTGATAGACGATGAGCGATACCGAATAGGCGAATACACACATATATGCAATAGCTCCGAGAGACCATTTCCAGTTATTCATTTCTCTCTTTATCGCGCCCATAGCCGCAAAGCAAGGAGCACAAAGGAGGTTAAATATCATAAACGAATATCCGGCAAGGCCGCTTCCTCCAAAAAATTCGGTGGCAATAGTCGCATACATAGCGGCATCGCCCCCCATGGCGAGATCTGCATTTGCCATAGAAGAAAGGGTTCCGAAGGTGCCAACTACCTCTTCCTTTGCCATAAGTCCCAAAACCGTTGCAACAGCCGCCTGCCAATTACCGAAGCCAAGTGGAGCAAAAATCCACGCTACAAGTCCGCCGATGAAGGCAAGCACAGATGCACCGCCGTTTTCTTCGGTTATGAAATGGAAGCCGTTTTCAAACGAAAAGCTGTTTAAAATCCAGATAATTATGCTCGCCGCCATAATAACGGTTCCCGCGCGCTTGACAAACGACCAGGCTCTGTCCCAAGTTGTGCGGAAAATATTAGCGGGAACGGGCGCATGATATGCGGGAAGCTCCATAACAAAGGGAGCGGGATCACCCAAAAAGGGCTTTGTTTTCTTTAATATCAACCCGGAAACGACTACCGCACCGATACCGATGAAATATGCCGAAACGGCAACGAGAGCGCTTCCGCCGAAAAATGCGCCTGCAATAAGTCCTACAATGGGCATTTTAGCTCCGCACGGAATAAATCCGGTGGTCATAATGGTCATTTTTCGGTCTCTGTCTTGTTCAATCGTGCGCGAGGCCATAATTCCGGGAACTCCGCAGCCCGTTGCCACGAGCATAGGAATAAAGCTTTTTCCCGAAAGGCCGAATTTGCGGAACACTCTATCCATAATAAATGCAACGCGCGACATATAACCGCAATCCTCAAGCAATGAAAGCAAGAGGAACAGAATTGCCATTTGCGGTACAAAGCCAAGCACGGCACCGACACCGCCAAGAATACCGTCTGCAATCAAGCTGACAAGCCAAGGCATACAACCGATCGTTTCAAGCCATGCGGTGACGTTGGGAATGATCCAGCTTCCGAAGACTGTTTCATTCATAAAGCCTACCGTCCAGTTGCCTATTGAACCGATAGAGATGAAATATACAAGCCACATAATAAGCACAAAGATCGGAATAGCAAGCACTCTGTTGGTTACTATCATATCTATCTTATCGGAAACGGTATGCTTTGTTTTATTTTTCTTTGTATAACACCTCGAAACAAGATCGGTGATATAATTATACCTCTCGTTGGTTATTATGCTTTCCGCCTCGTCATCGCATTCTTCTTCAACGTGCAAAATATCCTTTTCAATATGTTCAAGCTTTTTAGGATCAAGCTTGAGCTCCTCCAAGACCTTTTTGTCGCGTTCGAATATTTTTACGGCATACCATCTCTGACGGTCCTCCGGCATACTGTGAACCGCCGCCTCTTCGATATGTGCTATAGCGTGTTCAACGTTACCCGAAAATATATGCTTATGAACAAACTGCTTGCCTTTTGCCGCTTCGATCGCCAATTCCGCAGCCTCGTCAATGCCTGTTCCCTTAAGCGCCGAAATCTCAACGATTTTATATCCGAGCTTTGCAGATAAAAGATCGATATCTATTTTATCGCCGCTTTTATTAACAACGTCCATCATATTTATTGCAATAACAACGGGAATACCGAGCTCCGTAAGCTGGGTTGTAAGATAGAGGTTTCTCTCAAGATTTGTGCCGTCAACAATGTTAAGTATCGCATCGGGGCTTTCGCCAATGAGATAATTTCTTGCGACCACCTCTTCAAGTGTATAGGGTGACAGAGAATAAATACCGGGAAGATCGGTGAAGATTACCTCACTGTCGTTCCTATACTTTCCCTCTTTCTTTTCGACTGTAACGCCGGGCCAGTTTCCAACGTACTGATTTGAACCGGTAAGAAGATTAAACAGAGTTGTCTTTCCGCAGTTGGGGTTGCCGGCTATTGCAATTTTAATCATAGATTTATCTCCTTAATTTTTTCGTTAGCATAGGCTAACTTGAAAACAAAAATATAAAAAATTTACTTCACTTCAATAATTTCGGCATCGGCTTTCCTTATAGAAAGTTCATAGCCTCGAACGGTAAGCTCCAACGGATCGCCAAAAGGTGCAACCTTTCTTACGTAGATCTCCGTACCTTTTGTAAGTCCCATATCCATTATTCTGCGCTTTATTGCGCCTTCACCATGGATCTTTACTATTTCGGCAGTCCCGCCTACTCTTATTTCTTTAAGCGTTTTCATTTTATCTTCCTTCCCATAAGGCAAACCGCTTTACCTATTTTGTGCAGTTAGCCTTTGCTAACCGCTAAATATTATACAATCAATCGCAAAATTTGTCAAGATACTTTTATAATTTTTTTCGGAAAATTTCATTTCGAATCATTTGTTAAAAATAACAGTTGAAAAATCTTCTTATATGTGTTATCATATTCTTAAAGGAGGAATTGAAATGGCACTTCTTGAATCAGGCGAAATGTATCTTGAATCAATTTACGTTTTAATAAAATCCAAAGGGTCTGTCCGATCTGTTGACATAGCGGAGCACCTTAATTATTCAAAGCCGTCAGTCAGTCGCGCAGTCGGAATTCTTAAAGCAAACGAATATATTACTGTAAAAAAAGACGGTAGTATTTCACTTACAGAATCGGGCAGAGCTCTTGCGGAAAAGATTTACGAAAGGCATACGGTGCTTTCCTCTTTTCTTATCAAAATAGGCGTTGACAAAAAAACCGCGGCCGACGATGCCTGCAAAATCGAACACGTAATAAGCGAAAAGTCCTTCGAGGCTATGAAAAAGCTTGCCGAAAATTAAATAGTTACGGTGAAAGAATTTCTTTCACCGTTTTTATTTGCGTTTCATAAAATGATTGTGAAACGGAGTGATAAAGGTGTTGTTATGGTTTTTAAATCTTTCACACACGACGCAAGCTCTGATAGCGGGTCTTTTTACTTGGGGAGTAACCGCTGCAGGGGCAGCATTCGTCTTTTTCTTTAAGAAGATAAACCGGGTATTCATGGATTCTATGCTCGGCTTTGCCGGAGGCGTCATGATTGCCGCTTCATTTTTTTCGCTTATCTCCCCTGCTATCGAGATGGCGGAAAATATAAACCTTTTGCCTTGGCCAACGGTTTCGGCAGGTTTTTTCACGGGCGGACTTCTTATTTTCATCAGTGATAAAATTTTTGACCGCTTAATGCGCAGAAATCATGATAGTTCGTCGGTAATGAAGCGGTCATTTATGCTTATGACTTCTATTACCATACACAACATACCCGAGGGGCTTGCCATCGGTGTTTCATTTGGCTCGCTTGCTTACGGACTTGACGGAGCAACCCTTGGGGCCGCAATTATGCTCGCAGTCGGAATAGGACTTCAGAACTTTCCCGAGGGAATGGCGGTAAGCATTCCGCTCAGAAGAGACGGTCAATCTCGAGGAAAGTCGTTTTTTATGGGACAGCTTTCTGCGGCAGTCGAGCCGATTTCAAGTGTGATCGGAGCAATACTCGTTATGAGCGTAAGAGCTGTACTTCCCTTCTTTATGTCATTTGCCGCAGGGGCGATGATCTACGTTGTTGTAGAGGAGATCATTCCCGAAAGCCAATCAAATTTCAATAAAGATCTTATGGCAATTTTCACACTTTTGGGTTTTGTCGTTATGATGGTGCTTGATCTTTCTCTCGGATGAGTACAAAAAAAAGCAATTTTTGAACAAAAGAAAGCAATTTTTGTTATTTACTTAAAATTAACTGTATGGTATAATTATACCATACTTTTTTTATTCGAGGTAGGAATATGAATAATCAGATTTACAACAATGATAAGATCGACTATTCCGCATTAAAGAACCCTCACTCATTTTTCTGGCCCAGCTTTATGTGGATATGGAACGCAAAGCTTGACAACGCCGTTCTTCGTGAAAGACTCGAAGAATTTAATGAGATGGGTTCAAAAACAATCTGGACTCTTCCCATAAGCCTTGATTTCGGCGGACACCTTCCCACAACTCTTGATAAAGAATTTTTAAGTGACGAATTTTTTGAAGTGTTCAAAAAATTTCTTGAAGATACCGATGATCTCGGTCTTGTAAACTGGATAACCGACGAACCCGCATATCCCTCCGGAAGCCTTTGCGGTAAAATCGTCGAGGAAAATCCCGAGCTCATTTCAAGATATCTCTACTTGGAGGAATTAAATTTCGAAGCTCCCTACACAGTTCCCGAAAATGCTCTTGTAGCTTTTTCTGACGGCAAAAGCTACAAAAAAGGTGAAGTAATTCCCGCAGGTAACGTTTCGGTTGTTCTTATCGGCGAGTCCCCCGCAAGTAAGGACGTATTGGCTTACCCGGACTTGTTTAATGAGAAATCCGTTGATATTTACATAGAGAAATGCTATGAGAAATATAAGGAAAAAGTTGGCGAGCATTTCGGCAGCTCTGTTTTGGCAGTATTCAACGACGAAGCAAGCTGCAGAATCACTCCTCCGTGGAATGATAAGTTCGAAGAAAAGTTCTTTGGCAGATACGGCTATTCGCTTATTGAAAATATCCTTCCCCTTTTCAGAAGAAACTCAGATGAAAAGGAATGCAAGATCAGAGTTGATTTTGCAGATTTCTGGTCCGATATCCTTGCAGAAAACTTCTTTGGCAGACTCAAGAAATGGTGTAACGACAACAATTTGCTTTTCATAGGACATCTTGGCGGCGAGCATGTAACCGACGCATCTGCTGTTTATTCAATGGGAAGCACCTTCAAATGCTTCAGAAACTTTGATATTCCCGGTGTTGACGTAATTTGGCGTCAGCTTTTCCCCGACGGAAACAGGCATATACTTGCTGATTTTGGCAACGGTGTAGCTTACGAATACCCCGACAATATGCCCGATAAGGATCATCATTTCCCGAAATTTGCATCTTCAGTTGCACATCAGGGTAAATTGCCCTATGCACTTTCCGAATCGTATGCAATTTACGGAAGCGGCATAACCTTCGGTTTAATGAAAAAGCTCGTTGATTATCAGTACGTAAGAGGCATAAATCTCCTTACTATGAGCTGCAGTTTCCTAGACAAAACCGGCATTTCAATGGCAAATGCACGTCCTAACTTCCATTCTGATAATCCCACCTTCAACAAAATGAGATTATTCCAGGAATACACCGCAAGACTTTCTTATTTGTTAAGCCGCGGAAAATCCACCGCCGAAAGCTGTCTTTATATTCCGATAAGAGATATGTGGGCAAAAAATGACGATTATAATAAAATCGTTTCCGAAAACGACGTATTTGCCGAAAAGCTTATAAATAACAGAATTGAATTTGACTTTGTTGATGACATTGCAATAGAAAATGCAGAAATTGCAAACGGTTGTCTCAAAGTCGGTGAAATGCACTATAAGCGCATATACATCACTTACAGCAGTTATATGAGCGAAAAGGCAAAGGCAGTGCTTGCGCAGTTTAAAAATGCAGGCGGCGAAATCATTTACTGCGACCAGAACACAATGCCCGACATTTCACTTGCACCTTGTAAAGTAAATTCACTTAACAATAATATCAAGACTCTTGAGCGTAATGTTGACGGCGCAAAGCTGTTCTTTATCGTTAACGAAGGCGCAAAGGCATACGAAACAATCGAATTCAACACCGATCTTCCCTGCTACGCATTTAGCGCAGAAACCGCAACGTTTTGCAAAATGCCCGTTACCGTAGACGGAAACAAAACCGTGTTAAATCACGAATTTGATAATTGGGAATCTCTTGTTTTGTTGTTTACAAACGATGACATAGCTTTTACCGATATGCCACAGCTTGAAAATAAGGTTCTTGCGGAGATCAGCGAGTGCACCTTGCAAAAAATTGAAAACTATGTTATAACCGAAAAAGAGATCGTTCGTTCCAATCTTTCCGAGGAAGCAATACCTGCTTCGTTCGAGGAATGGCAGAAATATCTCGGCAAGGACTTCTCAGGTACCGCAAAATACAGCTTCAGCTTTAACGCAGACGAAAATGCAGCAAGCAAGGCAAAGATTATTGATTTTGTAAATCTTGCAAATCACTGTGTCCTTTATTTAAACGGTGAATATATTTCCGAAAAAGCTTGGTCACCCTTTGTATTTGACATTGAAGGAAAGCTTAAGGTTGGCGAAAACCGTTTTGAAGCCTACGTTACCAACACTCTTGCAAATCAGTACGTTAACACAACTGCGCTTGACGTTTATAACGGCGGCATAGGTCCTTATCACACCATTGCAAAAGAATTTGAAAAGCAAGACACCGCAAGCGGAATTTTTGAAAATCCCTTGATCAAATATTGATAAAATATTGCAATTTCCGCTCAAATATGTTAATCTTATTGGAAGTAAATAATTCTGTGAAAGGAACAGTTTTATGAATACAAAATCATTTGTAAAATCTTTTATCAAACCCGATACCTCTTATCACCCCAATCTTATGTGGTTCTGGAATGACAGGATCACAAAAGATGAAATTGAATTTCAAATCAAGGAATTCAAGAAATCAGAGATCTACGAATTCTTCGTCCATCCTCTTTGGGGATATGAGATCGATTATCTTGACGATAACTTCTTCGATCTCATAAAATTCACCGTTAAAACCGCAAAGGATAACGGAATGAAATTCTGGATATACGACGATTACTGCTGGCCCTCCGGTATTGCCGGCGGCAAGCTTCTTATCGAGAAGCCTGAAACCAACGGCGTCATTTTACTTACCAAGCAGATCAAGCTCTACGCCGCAGAGCCTCTTAATACCGACATCTACGGCGGCGAATTCATAAGCGCGCTTGCCGTACATAAAAATATGTTTGACAGGAAGGAAGATATCACCCCGAAGGTCAAGGTCACCAAGACCGAGGCGGGATATCACCTCTACTGTGACATCGATTGCTGTTCGAACGTAACCGTATGGCTCACCTACACCGCACCCAGCATCGGTCTTTGCGCGGGCGGCATGTGGTCAAAATTTTCCGAATACAAGGGCGGTTGGCTTGATGCCAATGACGCAGATGCCGCAAAAGCATTTATCGACAGCACCTATGAAAAATACAAGGAAGCAATAGGCGAGGAATTCGGCAAAACCGTTGTCGGAACCTTCAGTGACGAAGCAAACAACTACTGCTTCTTCGATAATGCATGGTATTCACAGCCCTCGGGCTCCTTCCCCGTAACTACCTGGCCCTGGAGTAAAAAGTTCCTTGAGACCTTTGAAAAGGAGCACGGCTACGATTTCGCCCCCCACGCCTACGCTTTGGGATACGATGCGGTTGACAGTGAAATTATTAAAATCAGATACGATTACTGGCAGACCATGTCACATCTTTTTGCCGATAATTATCTCAAGCAGATAGTTGATTGGTGCCGTGAAAACAACATTTACTTCACCGGTCACCTTTCGGGCGAAGAATCGATCATGTGGCACGCTTACCAGATGGGTGACAGCTACCTTGCCCTTTCAAAATTTGATATGCCCGGTATAGATAACCTCTTCTCCAACGGTTACGTAGGCGAGCTTATGATGACTCTTACTGCAAAGCTTGCAGTAACCGCCGCAAAGTTAAATAAGCGTCCGAGAGTTATGTGCGAAACCTTCTCCGGCTCCGGCTGGGATATGAAGCTTCAGCAGATAAGACGTTGCTTACAGCGCCTTATTACCGCAGGTATTAACCTCACACAGTATATGGGCGGTTATTATTCGCTCAACGAGGGCCGTCGCCGTTACAACTACTGCTATCCGCCTTCACACAACTACAACAATCCCCTTTTCAAATATTACAATCAGATAAATATTGAAATGGGAAGACTTAACGCGGTTTCCGCAGCTTCGGTCATTGATTCTAAAATATTCCTCGTTCTTCCCGTAGTCAGCGAGCAGATAGACAGAATGCTTCAGCCCGTTCTTGACCTTGCATGGCATTCTACCGCAAACGCTCTCGTTTACGGCAGATACGAATACGACGTTGCTTCCGAGAGAGCACTTGATGATGCAAGGGTCAAAAACGGAAAGATGGTTATAAACGGCTTTGAATACGAGCAGCTTATAATTTCGGAAATGCATTACACCTCCGATAATTTCATCAAGCTTTTGAAGAAGTATATCAAAGCAGGCGGTAAGGTGCTTTTCGTCAATAAGACGGAAATTATGGCAGCCGACACAGGCGTTATCTACGATTTCTCAGCTGAAGTCAACAACAAGAACGTAACGAAGATAGTAATCGATCCCGCAAAGGCAGACGCTCCCACGGTTTCCGCACAGCTCAAAAAGGCTATCGGAAACATTGAGACCCTTACTATCGACAGCGACGTTGAAAGAGTATATTACAGCCACCGCGCAAACGGCAAGGACGACGTATTCTTTATAACCAACGACAATGCCGAGCATCTTGAACTTGAATGCACCTATAACGGCAAAAAGAAGCTTTATATGATGGATTATACCGACGGCTCCGTTTACTCGATTCCCGCAAAGGTCAAAAACGGAAAATCGCTCTTCACCTTCACCTCTCAGTCTTACAGCACCGCAGTAATCCTCGCAACAGATAACGGTATTGATGCTGCGGCGCTCCCCGTTGCAACCGATATTGAATTCAACGGCGAATTTACTCTCGACGGCAAATGGAGCTTCAAGACTTCAGAGGATAACTGGGCAATAATGCTTACCAAAATGCTTCCCTCCTCCAAGGAGCTTCTCAAAATCAATGATAACGTTGCTTTTGCAAACGCTTGTGTAAAGGATCTTGAAAACGCAGGAAGCATTGCAAACTTCGAAATACCCGGAGGATACGGAATCGGCGTTGGAGATGAATACGCTGCTTGCGGTCTCTTCACTGTCGAGGATATGCCTTCAAGACTTCGTCTTATCATCGAAACCGAGGACGGCTGCGCAGTTTTGATCAACGGCAACGATATTACCGCAGAGCTTAAAAAGATAAAGCTTTGGGGTATAAGAGAAAAGGAAGCAGATATTCTCAAATACGTAAGAGAAGGCGTCAACACTCTCGTATTCAAGAGCAAGGTACCCGCATGGAAGGGCCCCCACGTTATGCCCGCTTCCTTCTTGCAGGGTGACTTCAAATTAGGTGATAACACCACCCTTAAGAAGTTAGGAAAGGCTATCAAGCCCGCAATTTGGACCACTCAGGGCTTCAGGAACTACTCGGGTGAGGCAACCTATTCAACCACCTTTGAGATGGAGACAATTCCCTCTTGCGCAATGCTCAACATTCCCACCTCCGACATCGTTAAGGTAACCGTCAACGGCAAGAATCTCGGCAGATTCTACGTTGCTCCCTACGACGTTGATATCACCGACGCATTGTCTGTTGGCAAAAATACTCTTGAGCTTGAATTTACAAGCTGCTACAAGAGCTTACAGCAGGAGGAAAACTACGATCTCTATTATCAGGGATATCTCAAATATCTCGGAAAAGCAGAGGCTGTTGAATCCGGACTCATTTCTGCTCCTACAATTAAGATAGCAGAATAAATTGAAATATATAAAAAGCCACGGAAGAATTTTCCGTGGCTTTTACATTATTTTCCGTAAATATCCTTTCGGTTTCGGCAGATACTATGAGCGTTACCGAAAGGAGTTTTGAAATGAAATTTTTTAAGGCAGCAGCCGTAATAGCTTGCGGTATAGTTGCATCTGTTACTACTGTAACGGCTTTTCGTGAGCCGATCAAAAGCAATTCCGCAGTTACGGCATACCCGCTTTTGGTTGCGGCTGATACAGACACTAACGGAGATTCCGTTACCATGCTTTTCAAAAGCAACAAAAGTATATTGAATTTCGTTCAAAAAGAAGAGCTAAAAATGCTTATACCTTTAGGTACACCCTTTGGAATAAAGTTATATACCGAAGGAGTTTTGGTTGTCGGCTTTTCCGACGTTAAAACCCAAAACGGCAATCTCAACCCCTGTTACAGTGCGGGAATAAGAAAAGGAGATAGCTTGCTATCCATCAACGGCGAAAAGATATCATCTAATGAGAATATCGCCGAAATCGTTACAGAATCAAACGGTACGCCGCTCGAAATAAAATATAAACGTTCGGGCGCAGTTTACACGGTAACGGTAAAACCCGCATTACAAACAGACGGACAGTGGAAAATCGGCATCTGGATAAGAGACAGTGCCGCAGGTATCGGTACAGTTACCTTTGTTGATCCGAAAACCGGTGTTTTCGGCGGGCTTGGACATGGTATCTGCGACGTTGACACCGGAAAGCTTATGCCTTTAAAAAAGGCGTCGGTCTATGACGTTATAATTGATAACGTCACTGCCGGAAAAAAAGGTGATCCCGGTGAGCTTTTGGGAAGATTTGCCTCAAATGAAGCTTGCGGAGATATTTTTATAAATTCCCAAAACGGCGTTTACGGCACTCTTAACGGTGATTTTTCATCATACAAAGCCTATCCCGTTGCCGATTACAGTGAGATAACCTCAGGCTACGCTACGGTAATTTCTACCGTGAGCGGTAATACTCCAAAGGAATATTCCGTAAGGGTCGAGAAGGTCTCCGATAAGTTAAAAAGCGAGAAGAATTTTATCATTCGCATTACCGACGAGACACTTCTCGATACCACAAACGGAATCGTGCAGGGCATGAGCGGAAGCCCGATTATCCAGAACGGAAAGATCATAGGAGCAGTTACACACGTGCTCGTAAATGATCCGCAAAAGGGATACGGCATCTATATCGGCAATATGCTGAAAACGGCAGATTCGCTTGATATTTTCACCGAAAATCCGTTACCTCTTTCCGCATAAAAAATACGGCGTCTTTGTTATGCAAAGACGCCGTATTGCTTTCTCTATTTTTCTACTCCGCTTATAACGATGTTTTTAAAGGACATTTCGTGCGTAAACGTTCCCGATACCTCTGTGGAAATATAGAAGTTTTCAAGGACGAGGTCTTCGATCTCGGTGCTTGTAAAATAATTTTTAGCCTTGGACTTTTCAAGTGCCTCACCGATAAGTGAAATAAGCTCGCATTTTACCGTATGCCATTCCTTATCGTGAACCGAAGAATCAATATATTCCCTCATATTGGGGCAATAAATAAGAGTATCTGTTGCACCTTCAAACCCCGAATCGACCATATAGCTTCCCGTAGGAATCTCTTTTCTGTCGTCAAACATAGTAAGACCAAGCCAGATAAAGCTCTGGTAATCCTCGGATTGGGGATTGTTGTTTCGCAAAATAAAGTAAATATTCGTTTGTGCGCACATTATGTTGGGATTGTGCTCCTCGGGAGTCATGTGATTTACGAGGTTATTGTGCTGAACGTCAATAGAAAGATTCAGCTCGGAAAAATTCGCCGCACCGATACCGTTTTCAAATCTCTGCTCAAACATAAGATGCACCCAAGGATCCGAAACTTGCGTTCTCGGAGTTTCGTACTCATTATTGCAATAAAGCGCAAAGTTTAAAACGTAATCTCCGTTTTCGTCTTTATAGACTCTTACCTTCTTGCCATCATTTTCATAAAGCTTTTCATTTGCGGTGTCAACCTTGAGCGAATCATTTTTCATAATGAAACGGCTGTTATTCTGATACATAAACCAACTTCTCGGGCCCTTTCCGAAGGTAGCGAGATTACCGATCGAAATGCCTTTGTTAAAAAGCATAAAACCGTTTTGAAACTCAGTATCTTTTAAAAGATTATTCATTTTGTTTTCTCCTTTACAGCCTGAAAACGCAAATATACCGGTCAACATCATACAAGCTACAGTTACGAACGAAATTAATTTTTTCAACATATTATTCAATCTCCGATATATTAACTACACGGGACTCTTTTCTTGACTTTTCTGCAGCAAATACAACCGTATGGCTTGCAAGGCTTTCCTGAATGTCGGTAAGGATTATTGTAGGATCCTCGTTTCTTATAGCCTCAAAGAGGTTCTGAACAACAAGGAAGTCTCCGCCGCCGTGACCGATAACACCTGCGGGAGGAATTACGATAGTTTCTTCGTTTCTTGTTGTAAAGTCATAAAGCTTTACTGTGTTCGTGAGGAGATTGCATTCGAGGCAGCCGTGAGTTCCGTTTACTCTCATTATGCGGTTTCCGTAATGGAAGGCCGTAAGAGTGAGAGTTGCGGTTTCTCCGCCCTCGAATTCCATAGCAACGACCTGATGGTCGCAAACGTTGTTGTCACAGTGCCAAACGCATCTGCCGTAGGGGCCTGTTTTGAGTTCTTCCATAATAGATTCCTCGTCCTGCTTGGGAAGAACTATCGCCCAACCGTCACGCAAATATACCTTAAGGCAGTTATACTGACATTTGTTTATGTGAGGACAACCGTCAAGGCAGCGTGCGGGCGCGTCCTTAGGCGCAAACTCGGGCTTGAAATATGACTGCGAGCCAAACGAAGAAGCCTTTGTGCATTTCTTGCCAAGCAAATAGCCGATAAGATCTATATCGTGGCAGCATTTTGCCATAAGAATAAACGAGGACTTTTCCTCAACGCCCCAATTACCTCTTATATAAGACGAGGAATAGTGAATGTCACCGATGCCCTCTATCTGGTCGATATTCATAACCTTGCCTATTCTGCCACTGTCTATAATTTTCTTGACGCCTGTATAGAAATTATTATGTCGAAGCGAATGGCAAACGCTGCTGATAACGCCGGTTTCTCTCTGAACTCTTGCAATCTCCTTACATTCGTCAAGATCAACAGCCATAGGCTTTTCAAGGAGTACGTGATATCCTGCCTTCATAAGCGGAATTACCTGATGGATATGGTCCTTATCCATGGTCATAACAAATGCAGCATCGGCAATCTTTCCCTGCTTAAGAAAATCGTCGAGATTGGAAAATATCATTTCGTCGGGGAGACCGGTCTGAAGCTTTGCTTCCCTTCTTCTCACCTCACGTGTTTCGACAACTGCAACGACCTTGCCTACAAGTGTCGGGGTAGTTCTTATTATGTCTGCAAAAAGCTTTCCTCTGTTTCCGTAACCTATTATTGCAACCTTCAGTTCTTTTATCATTGTAATATGCCCCTTTTACTTTTTTCTTTATTTTAATATATTTTTTTCTGTTTGTCAAGCCTTTATATAAATTTATATTTACATTTTTATATAGCGAAATTCTGAAAAGCTATTGACAAAACCCCTTTAAAATGGTATCTTATTAAAGGAGGCGATTATATATGTATTATATTGGAGTAGATTTGGGCGGAACAAAAATTGCCGTAGGTATTGTAAGCGTTTACGGCAAGCTTTTATACAAATACAGCTTAAGAACGGAAGCCGATAAAGGTGTTGAAACCGTTATAGGCAATATAATAAAAGGCATAGACGCCGCTCTTGAAAATTACGGAATAAATATAAACAACGTTGCTTCAATAGGAATCGGCAGTCCCGGTGTTATTGATTCGGAAAGCGGAACAGTTATTGCGGCATTTAATATTAAAGGAATGCAAAACACACCTCTTGCCGACGAAGTAAGCAAGCATTTCGGCAAAAACGTTTACGTTTCAAACGACGCCAACTGTGCGGCTTTGGGCGAAGTAACGTCAGGTGCCGCCAAAGGATATTCAAACGCTATAATGATCACTTTAGGCACCGGCGTCGGCGGCGGACTTATTATAAACGGAAAGCTTTACGAGGGCGGCGGCTCAAAGGGCGCCGAGCTCGGTCATATCGTTGTTAATCACAACGGAAATCTTTGCACCTGCGGAAGAAGAGGCTGTTGGGAGACCTACGCTTCGGTTACCGCGCTTATCAAAAGCACCAAAGAGGCGGCGGAGAATAATCCCGATTCAATTCTCGCAAGAGTGGTTTCAGAAAGCGACTCTGTAAACGGAAAAACCGTTTTTTCTGCTTTGGAGCAAGGCTGCGAGGTTGCAAAAACCGTTTTTGATGAATACGTTTATTACGTTGCCGAGGGCATTATTGACCTCACTAACATCTTCCGTCCCGAAATTGTTCTTATCGGCGGCGGTGTTTCGCACGAGGGCGAAAAGCTGATCTCCCCCATACGTGATTACGTTTCAAAAAACAGCTACGGAGCGGGAGTAATAGAAATCCCGAAAATCGAAAGAGCCACATTAGGTAACGATGCCGGCATTATAGGTGCCGCAATGTTTGCCAAAAAATAATAACGGAGTGATAAAAATGATCAAAGTTACAATTTGGAACGAGTTTCAGTTTGAAAAAACACTTCCCGCTTCAAAAGAGGTCTATCCCGACGGTATCCACAACGAGCTTAAGCGTCAGCTTTCGGTAAACGAGGATTTCGTTATAAGAACTGCAACGCTTGACGACCCCGAATGCGGACTTACCGACGAGGTTTTAAATGATACCGACGTGCTTATCTGGTGGTCGCACGGCTTTCACGCGCACGTTCCCGATGAAATCGCAAATAAGGTTGCCGCAAGGGTAAGACAGGGTATGGGCTTCATTCCGCTTCACTCTTCTCATCTTTGCAAGCCGTTTTTAAAGCTCATGGGAACTTCGGGACGCCTTATCTGGCGCGAAGGAGACCGCGAAAGACTGTGGACCGTTGCTCCCGCCCATCAGATCGCCGAGGGAATTCCCCCCTACGTAGATATCCCCGTTGAAGAGATGTACGGTGAAAATTTCGGCATCCCCGAGCCCGATAAGCTTGTTTTTATCGGTTGGTTTGCCGGTGGAGAAGTTTTCCGCTCCGGTTGCTGCTTCCTTCGCGATGCAGGTAAGATATTCTATTTCCAACCCGGTCACGAAACATATCCCACATACAAAATTCCCGAGATCGTAAAGATAATTTCCAATGCGGTAAGGTGGGCGTATAATCCTTATAAGGGATACGACGTCACCTGTCCTCATGCCACTTCACTCGAAAACAACTGATTGGAGATGTAAAAAATGCAGCTTGGACTTCTCACTGTTCCCTTTCACTTAAAGCCGTTAAAAGAGGTTCTTCCCTACCTTTCCTCTCTCGGAATCACCGCATTGGAGATAGGCACGGGCGGCTATCCCGGCGCCGCGCATATTGATCCCGATCTCCTTTTGGAAAATGAAAAGGAAAGAACAAAGCTTTTAAAGCTACTTTCAAAATATAAAATGACAATAAGCGCACTTTCCTGCCACGGAAATTCAGTTTCACCCGACAAGGAGTTAGCAACGAAATCCGATTCGGAGCTTAAAAAGACAATAAGATTAGCATCTCTGTTAGGTGTTAAAACCGTTATTACCTTCTCGGGCTGTCCCGGCGGTTCTCCCGAGGATAAGATGCCCAACTGGGTAACTTGCCCGTGGCCCGATGAATATCTTAAGGTGCTTGATTATCAGTGGAATGAGGTGCTTATTCCTTATTGGAAGGAGCTTAACGCTTTTGCCGCTTCTTATAACGTAAGAATAGCCTTTGAAATGCACCCCGGTTTTTGCGTTTATAATCCCGAAACAATGTTAAAGCTCAGAAATGCCTGCGGTGAAAATCTCGGTGCAAACGTCGATCCCTCGCACCTTATCTGGCAAGGAATAGACGTGCCTCTTGCGATAAAGCAGCTCAAAGGTGCCGTTTTCCATTTCCATGCAAAGGACACCAAGATTGATGCTCACAACGTTTTGGTTAACGGCGTGCTTGACACCAAGCATTACGGCGATGAGATCAACCGCTCATGGATATTCAGAAGCTGTGGATTCGGTATGACAAGAGAAAAATGGTGTGAAATAATATCTGCCCTTAAGCTTATCGGATATGACGGTGCTGTTTCCATTGAGCATGAGGACAGCGTTATGTCAACTACTGAAGGTCTTGAAAAAGCAGTAAGCTTTCTTAAGGATATAATTATTTATGAACCTAAGCCCAATTCTATGTGGTGGGCATAAATTACGGAGTTTATATTATGAAAAAAATCAAATTGTGTATTGTAGGTTGCGGCGGTATTTGCAAGGCTGCGCACTACCCTGCATATCAGAAATATGCAGATCGCATTGAAATAGTTGCTGTATGTGATATCAAGCCTGAAAGAGCGGCAGAATTTGCGGATAGGTTTGAAAACAAGCCCGCTGTTTATACCGATTTCAAGAAAATGTTTGCAGAAATCAATGCTGACGCTGTTGATATCTGCACTCCCAACTATCTTCATTCGATAATTGCCATTGAAGCATTCAAGAACGGTCTTAACGTTCTTTGTGAAAAGCCCGACGCTGTAAGCGCTTCAGAGGCTGAAAAAATGATAAAGGCATCAGAAGATGCAAACAAGCTTCTTATGGTTATTCGCAACAACCGTTTTATCGCCTCGTCAAAATATTTAAAAGATGAAATTACAAAAGGTAATTTCGGCGATATCTACTGCGGACGTTGCGGCTGGATAAGAAGACGCGGTATTCCCGGTAAGGGAGGCTGGTTTACAACCAAAGCAGAATCCGGCGGCGGACCGCTTATAGACCTCGGTGTTCATATGATAGATCTTGCCATCTGGCTTATGGGCAGCCCCACTCCCGTTGCGGTTTCAGGTGCAACATATACCAAATTTGCAAATGACAACACCTCTGACTCAGTCAATTCAAGCTTCGGTGATGCAAAGGCCGATGGCACGTTTGACGTTGAGGACCTTGCAATGGGCTTTATCAGATTTGATAACGGCGCAGTTTTGCAGATAGAGTTTTCGTGGGCATCAAATATTGATAAGGAAATGAATTTCGTTGAGCTTCGAGGAACAAAGTCAGGCTTTTACTGGCATAGCGGCGATGTGACTGTATTCAGTCAGAAGGAAAACGGTGAGCTTTACGATAAAAAACCGTCAAATCTTGAAGAGATTTCGGGGCATTGCGGCAATTTCGAAAACTTTCTTGACGTTTTACAATACGGAAAAGAGCCCTGTTTCAAAACCTTTGAGGGTTTAAATATGATAAAAATCCTTTCAGCCATCTATAAATCTGCTGTTGAAGGTAAAGAAATTACTTTGTGAGGTAACTAACATGCATTATTTAGGTATAATCGGATTTGGCGGCGTTGCCAAATGGCATTACGGAAATTTACAGGGACTTGCCGACAGAATAACCGTCAAGGGTGTGTATGACATAAATCCCGCAAAGGGTGAAATTGCAAAATCGCTCGGTCTTGTTTCATACGGCTCTGCAAAAGAGCTTTTAGACGATGCTGATATAGATATCGTTTTGGTAAGTACTCCCAATAATTTTCACAAGGAATACGTAATATCGGCACTTGAAGCGGGAAAAAACGTTATCTGCGAAAAGCCAGTTGCCCTTTCGGTTGCTGATTTTGATGAAATGTGTGCAGTTGCAAATGAATGCGGCAAAGTCTTTTCGGTTCATCAAAACAGACGTTGGGACAAGGATTTCAGAATAGTAAAAAAAATATATGACGATAGGGTCATCGGAAAGCCCTTCTATATTGAAAGCCGAGTTCAGGGTGCAAACGGCATTCCCGGTGACTGGCGATTCACAAAGGTTGCAGGCGGCGGTATGGTTCTTGACTGGGGCGTTCATCTGCTTGACCAGATTCTCTGGATGGTAAATAGTCCCGTTACAGAGGTCTATGCAAATCTTTACAGCATAAAAGCTCCCGAGGTCGATGATAACTTTAAGGCGATACTTAAGTTCGAAAACGGCACCACTGCACATGTACAGGTCGACACCTATTGCTTTATTCCCCTTCCCCGCTGGCACATAAGCGGCGATGCCGGTACCGCAGTCATTGATAACTGGAAATGTGAAGGCAAGATAGTTAAGTCAAAGCTTGTTGAAATGATCTATGAGCCTTCGATAATCTACACGGGTTCCGGTCCCACTAAAACGATGTCACCCAGACCGAGCGAAACCATTGAGGAGCTTCCTTTACCCGAGGACGTGGATTCCGATATTAAAAATCTCTTCAGGAATTTGATGGACGTTATTGAAGGCAAAGCCGAAAGAATTATTAAGCTCGAAGAAGTAAGACGCGTTTTACAGGTAATAGAAGCAATTTTCGAATCAAGCGAAAAAGGAACAGCAATAAAAAAACAAATATAACTCAATGCCCTTCAATTTTACTGAAGGGCATATTTTTTACATAATATACTTTTAAATTTTAGATATTTGTGTTATAATATAATTATATTTTTC
>JAZQKU010000040.1:0-19840 GCA_045542315.1 Eubacteriales bacterium
CGGCGTTTACGACAAGGACCCCAACAAATATCCCGATGCGGTAAAATACGATCACGTTACCTTCTCCGAGGTTTTGAGCAAGGAGCTCGGCGTTATGGATATGACCGCAGCCGCCCTTTGCAAGGATACCGATATGCCCATCTTGGTATTCAATATAAAGGATCCCGAAAATATTTATAAGGCCGTTATAGGCGAAAAAATAGGAACTATTGTTAAAGGAGTTTTTTAATATGGCAAACTACGATGAAATCAAGGCAAAGGTCCAGAAAACGAAGGACGCACTTACCTCTAATCTCTCTACTATAAGAGCAGGCAAGGCTTCTCCTGCCGTGCTTGACAGAATATCCATCGACTATTACGGAGCACAGACGCCCGTAAACCAGATAGCCGCTATCTCCACCCCCGACGCACGTTCCCTTCTTATCACCCCCTGGGACGCATCTGCGGTAAAGCTCGTTGAGAAGGCTATTCAGGCTTCCGACCTCGGAATCAATCCCCAGAACGACGGCAAGGCTATAAGACTTAACTTTCCCCCGCTTACCGAGGATCGCCGTCGCGAGCTCGCAAAGGACGTTAAGAAATACGCTGAGGATTCCAAGGTTGCTGTCCGCTCTATCCGCAGAGATGCTATCGACAAATTCAAGGATATGAAGAAAAAGAGCGAGATAACCGAGGACGATCTCAAGAAGATCGAAAAGGATATTCAGGATATCACCGATAATGCCTGCAAGGATATCGACGCTATCGCAGCCAAAAAAGAAAAGGAGCTCATGGAGCTTTGAGTTACAGTCTTTGGCCCGAGCATATCGGTATCATTATGGACGGTAACGGCCGTTGGGCCAAAATGAGAGGGCTTCCCCGCTCTGCCGGACATAAAGAGGGGGCGAAGGTTATGGAGGATATCATAATCTACGCCGAAAAGGAAACCGATATAAAATTCCTTACCTTTTACGCATTTTCAACCGAAAACTGGAGCCGTCCGGAGGACGAGATCAAAAGCCTGATGCAGCTTTTCGAGCTGCATCTCGACAGACTTATTGCCACCACCGATAACCACGATATAATTATTAAGTTTATCGGTGACAGAAGCCGTCTTTCCGAGTCGCTCGTTAAAAAGATGAAAAAATGCGAGGAAAAAAGCGGCAAGAACAAAAAGCTTACCGTTTATATTGCCATAAACTACGGCGGCATGCAGGAAATTTGCTTTGCCGCCAAATCGGTTTTGAAGAAGGTTGCTTCGGGTGAGCTTTCCGAAGAGGATATCACCGAAAGCACCATTGAAGCAGAGCTTTTTACCAAGGAGTCGCCCCGTGCCGACCTTATTATAAGGCCGAGCGGTGAGCAAAGGCTTTCAAACTTCCTTCTTTGGCAAAGCGCCTATGCCGAATTTTTCTTCGATGACGTTTTATGGCCCGATTTCACAAAAAACGATCTGATTCGCGCAAGAGATGAGTTTAACAGGAGAAGCAGACGCTTCGGAGGTGTATAACGTTGTTTATAAAGAGGCTTATTTCCTCGGTTTTTATAATCGTGGTATTTCTTACCTTCATATTGCTTTCCCATATTCCGTGGGTATTAAGCTTCGGAGTGGCGTTGCTTTCTGCCTGCGCGATATTCGAGGCGCTTAAATCCACGCGGTATTTTGAAGGCCGTTCCCTTATGGTCTGCGGCATAATCTTATCTATCGTTATGCCCTTCCTTGCAAGGTTTTCACTCGGCCACATGCTTGCCGCAGGCTACGTTTTCTGTCTCGTGATATTTTTCGTAAACATAATATTTTTCAAGACCTTCAACTTCAAGCATCTTTGCGTTGTCGCAACGATCTCGGTTATAATCTCCTTCTTTTTCTCTATAATCGTTCCGCTTCGCGAGATGGAGCACGGTCTTTATTATCTTTTCCTCGTTTTCGTAAGCGCATGGATGACAGATTGCGGAGCCTATATCGTGGGCTCTCTCTTCGGACGGCATAAGCTTTGCCCCTTAATAAGCCCCAAAAAGACTGTTGAGGGTGCAATAGGCGGCGTGCTGTTTTCCGTTTTGGGAGTGTTTATCTGTACCCTTTGCTTCAGGCTTATCGACGTTGCCGATTACAAATATTACGTCGTGCTTCCCATGGCGGTAGGCGCCGCGGTCATTTCGCAGATAGGCGATCTCATTGCCTCGATAATAAAGAGGACCTTCAATATAAAGGACTTCGGAAACGTTATCCCCGGTCACGGCGGAGTGTTTGACAGATTCGATTCGCTTATCTTCGTCGCACCCTACATTTTCATAATATTCAACCTCATAAGCCCGGTATAAAAGCCGGGACTTTTGAATAAAATATCAAAAATATCCCCTTTGAAAGGATGTTTGAAGTTGCTTGAGAAAAGAAAAAAAATAGCGGTTATAGGCTCCACCGGCTCTATCGGCTGTCAGTCGCTTGACGTTGCAGCACACCTCGGCTACGAGGTCACCGCCCTTGCCGCGAAAAGCAACGTTGCTCTTTTGGAGGAGCAGATAAGAAAATTCAATCCGAAGATAGTTGCCGTTTACGATGAGGCAAAGGCTTTGGAGCTTAAATCGAGAGTGGCTGACACCTCCACCAAGGTAGTCTCCGGCATGGACGGCGTTATTGCCGCCGCGCAGGAAAAGAGTGCCGACCTCGTTATAACCTCGCTTGTGGGTATGATAGGCATACTCCCCACCATTGCCGCTATTGAGGCGGGCAAGGATATCGGTCTTGCAAACAAGGAGACCCTCGTTTGCGCAGGTGAAATAATTATGCCGCTTGCAAAAAAGAAGGGTGTTAAGATAATTCCCGTTGACAGTGAGCATTCCGCTATTTTCCAGTCGCTTATGGGCGCAGGTGAAAACAGGATCAAAAAGATTATTCTCACCGCATCGGGAGGTCCCTTTTTCGGAAAAACGAGAGAGGATCTCAAATCGGTCACGCCCGAAAAGGCACTTAAGCACCCCAACTGGGATATGGGGGCAAAGATCACCATCGACAGCTCCACCCTCGTAAACAAGGGTCTTGAATTTATTGAGGCTTACTGGCTTTTCGGTGTTTCACCCTCTCAGATAGAGATAGTTATTCACAGAGAGAGCATTTTGCACTCTGCCGTTGAATTCGAGGACGGAAGCGTTATAGGCCAGATGGGAGTGCCCGATATGCGGGTTCCCATTCAGCTTGCGGTAACATATCCGATGCGCTACCCCTCCCCCGCAAAGTCGCTTTCGCTCACAGACTGCGCAAGTCTCACCTTCTACAAGCCCGATTACAAGACCTTTACCGGTCTTGAAGCTTTTATGAACGCCATTGAGGTAGGAGGCACAATGCCCACCGCATTGAACGCCGCAAACGAGGAGGCTGTAAGTCTTTTCCTTAACAGAAAAATAGGATATAACGATATTTCCGATATCGTTTGCGATACGCTTGTCAGCCACAGGGCTGAAAAAATAACGTCGGCAGAGCAGATACTTGCCGTTGAAAAGCAGGTTAAAAGCGACGTTTTTTGCAAATACTGCAAATAACTTTAAGGAGTAGGTTATCATAGGCTTTTTATATACCCTTTTACTTATAATGTTGCTCACCGTAATTCACGAATTCGGTCATTTTATAGCCGCAAAGGCTTTTAAAATAAAGGTCACCGAGTTTTCTATCGGTATGGGCCCGCTTTTGTTCAAAAAGCAAGGCAAGGAAACTCTTTATTCCTTAAGGCTTCTTCCCATCGGCGGATTTTGCAAGATGGAGGGCGAGGAGGAATATTCCGAAAGTCCCCGTTCCTTTTCCGCCGCGAAGGTGTGGAAGAGATTTATAGTTGTCGTTTCGGGCGCCGCAATGAATTTGCTGCTTGGCTTTATCGCAATAGTTATTACGATAAGCTGCTTTTACAATTTGGTTCCCACCAATACGGTTGCGAAATTCAACACCCTCAATATCCCCGGCTATGAGCAGGAGGTCCCGCCCGTTTCAAACGCCGAGGGCGGTCTTATGCAATACGATAAGATCATTGCGATAAACGGCGAAAAAATTACCATTCGCTCCGATATAAACTACATTCTGGGTCTTTGTCAGGATGAGACGGTGGATATTACCGTTTTGCGCGATATGAATCCCGATGAGAACGTGACGGAGCTTAAAGAGATAGTTCTTGAAGACGTTAAGTTCCATCAGATAGAGCAAAACGGTTCTAAAGGGCTTATTGCCGATTTCAGCGTTTACGGTGTTGAAAAAACCTTTGGTAACGTGCTTGATTACTCCTTTAAGGAGACTGTAGGCTCGGTAAAGATGGTATACCGTACTCTTGCGGGGCTTATTACCGGAAAGATCCCCGTTTCCAATATGTCGAGCATCGTGGGAGTCGGCGGAGCGATAAACGAAAACGTTTCGCAGGCGGAAAGCGCTTCAGACGTTGTCTTTATGCTTCTTTCATATCTTTACCTCATCTCGATAAATCTGGGCGTTATGAACTTACTCCCCTTCCCCGCCCTTGACGGAGGCCACGTGGTTTTTCTTATTTACGAGGCAATTTTCAGGCGTCCCGTGCCCGAAAAGCTTTACACCGTTCTCAATGCGGCAGGATTTATTTTGCTGTTTGCATTTATGATCTTTATAGTGCTTAAGGACGTTTTTTATCTATTCGTTTAAAGGTATGATTTTATGGCAAGCTTAAAAAAGATAAGAGTAGGAAATATTTTTATCGGCGGCGGCGAGAAGATCGCCGTGCAATCAATGCTTAACACAAAAACTGCCGACGTGAAGGCGTCGGTGGAGCAGATATGCCGTCTTAAGGAGCTTGGCTGCGATATCGTTAGAGCTGCCGTGCCCGATCTGGAGGCGGCAGAGGCTATAAGGGAGATAAAACGGCTCGTCGACGTTCCCTTCGTTGCCGATATTCACTTTGATTACCGTCTTGCTCTCGCCGCTATCGAGGCGGGCGCCGATAAAATAAGAATAAATCCCGGAAATATACAAAAGGACAAGGTTTCTCTTATTGCCGCAAAATGCAAGGAAAGAGAAATTCCGATAAGAGTCGGCGTAAACGGCGGCTCGCTCTCAAGGGAGCTACATAAAAAGTACGGCGGCGTTACAGCCGAGGCGATGGTTGAAAGCGCATTTGAAAATATTAAGATACTCAACGATTGCGATTTTGACGATATTTGTATTTCACTCAAGGCCTCAAGCGTTCCGATAAACGTCGCGGCTTACAGGCTGATGGCAAAGCGCTCGCCTTATCCGCTTCATCTCGGAGTTACCGAGGCGGGCACCGAAAGGCAGGGCGTTATAAAGTCGGCAGTGGGAATCGGTGCGCTTTTACTCGACGGGATAGGCGACACCTTAAGAGTTTCTCTTACCGCAGAGCCCGAAAAGGAGGTTCCCGCGGCTTACGGAATACTCTCGGCGGCGGGAATTCACAAGGGAATAGAAATAGTTTCCTGCCCCACCTGCGGCAGAACCAAAATAGATCTCATTTCCATTGCGAAGGAGGTCGAGGAGCGTCTTACCGGAATAGATAAGCCGCTTAAGGTTGCGGTCATGGGCTGCGCGGTAAACGGTCCCGGTGAGGCGCGCGATGCGGACATCGGCATTGCGGGAGGCGACGGCGAGGCCCTTTTATTCAAAAAGGGCGAAATAATAAGAAAGATAAAAGAGGACGAAATTATTTCAGTTTTACTTTCGGAAATTGAAAAAATGTAGGTTTTTTAAATGCAGGGTCAAAGAAGCTTAAAGGAAATTTTTAAAGAATACGTGGAACAGGGCGGCGCCGCCGATATTTTCGACGCCGCTTTAAGTCATCATATAGAGCTGGTGAAAAGCACCGCGGAGCTTACCGTTACGGTGCGGCTTGCCCGCTACGTTCAGTCCGAGCTTATTGCAGAAGCAGAGCGCGGACTCGTTGACTGTTATCATTTTAACTCCGTTAAATTTCTTCCGCGCTACACAGAAAGGGAGCTTACTCCGGAAAACGTTACCGACTCGCTTATGCTGATGAAAAACCGTGCATTCTACGGTTTTTTGGCAGATTCGGAGGTTTTGGTAAACGGTAGCTCCGTTTTATTCAAGTCGCGTCACAGTCTTGTTGCTTTAAACGAGGCGGAGATCTCCGCTTTTCTTTCGTCTGTCTTCGATATGCCCGTTAAAGCGGAATTTTCCTGCGACAACACAGTTGATTTCAAGGCCGAAACCGAAAAGGAGCTTTCCGAATATAAGATCTCGGCAAAGGAGCTTGAGGTCCTTCCCTCCCTCAAGGCCGAGAAAAAGCCGCAAAAGAGCGGATTTAACCGTTTCAGAGAAAAGAAAACGGTTACCGAGGCAACCGTTTACGGCTATAATACTCAAATGCTTGCCACTCCCATAAAGGAGCTTGACTTCGAGGCAACCAACATCTGCTTCGAGGGTATGGTCTTTGGCTATAACAAGGACGAAAACCGCGTTACCAAGGACGGCAGACGTATGATAATACTCTTTAACGTCACCGACTACACAGGCTCGTTAAAGGTAAAGATATTCGACTACACCGATAAGCTCGAGGAGGTTCCCTCCCGCCTTAAAAACGGAATGTACGTCAAGATAATGGGCTCGCTCGAATACGACCAGTTCAAGCGAATGAATCTTATCAAGCCCCTTTGCATAGAGGAGACAGAGCCTCCGAAAAAGACCGATAACGCCACCGATAAGCGAATTGAGCTTCACTGCCATACGAATATGTCGTCGATGGACGCCATTGCATCGGCAGAGGAGCTTGTCAAGCGCGCTCTTGACTACGGTCATAAGGCTATTGCAATAACCGACCACGGTGTGGTCCAGAGCTTCCCCGATGCCATGAAGGCGGCAAAGGGCAAGGATATAAAGATAATCTACGGTATGGAGGGCTATCTCGTTGAGGATAATTTCAAGGAGCTTCGCGAGAAAAAGCAAAAGGTTTCATACAGTCATATCATCTTCCTTGTAAAGAACGCGGCAGGACTTAAAAACCTCTACAAAATGGTAAGCGAGAGCTGCGTTGACAATCTTTACAAGGCACGTCCGATGGTCACAAAGAGCATGGTGGAAAAATACCGCGACGGTCTTATTATAGGCAGTGCATGCTCCGAGGGCGAGCTTTACAAAATGATTTTAGACGGCAAAACCGACGAGGAGATAATCAAGGCTATTGAGATGTACGATTATCTCGAGGTCCAGCCGATAAAGAACGATTATTATCTTATAAGAGGCGACCGTCAGAAGCTTTCGGGAGAAGAGGCGCTTCGTGATATCGTAAGGCGTATTATACGCATTGCAAAAAATACCGGAAGGCTTTTCGTTGCCACGGGCGACGTCCACTTCTTAAACGAGCGCGACGAGATATTCAGGCGTGTTATTATGGGCGGTCTCGGATTTTCCGACGCCGACTCGCAGCCTCCTCTTTACTACCGCACAACAGACGAAATGCTTTCGGAATTTGATTATCTCGACAAGGACGACGCCTACGATGCGGTTATCGGAAATCCCGCAAAAATTGCAGATATGATAGAGGTCATCAAGCCCATTTCAGATGAGTTCTGTCCTCCCGTTATTGAAAATTCTGAGGAGCAGCTAAAGGAGCTTACATACAGCAAGGCTTACGAGATATACGGAGATCCTCTGCCCGATATAGTTAAGGCGAGAATCGAAAAGGAGCTTAACTCCATTTGCAGCAACGGCTTCTCGGTTATGTATATGATCGCGCAGAAGCTCGTTTACAAGTCGCTTTCCGACGGCTATCTCGTCGGCTCGCGAGGCTCTGTCGGTTCTTCATTCGTTGCCTTTCTTTCGGGTATTACCGAGGTAAACTCCTTAAAGGCGCATTACGTTTGCCCAAAATGCAAATATTCCGATTTTGAGCCGAAGACCGCCTGCGGTGTCGGCGTTGATATGCCCGAGGCGGATTGCCCCGTTTGCGGCGAGAGAATGAAAAAGGACGGCTGGGATATTCCCTTTGAGACCTTTTTAGGCTTCGACGGCGATAAGACTCCCGATATAGACCTTAACTTTTCGGGCGAATATCAGCCCGTTGCTCACAAATTCGTTGAGGAGCTTTTCGGCGAGGGTCACGTTTTCAGGGCGGGCACCATAGGCTCGCTTGCCGACAAGACCGCCTTTGGCTTTGCAAAAAAATATTTCGAGGAAAGAAATATGAACGTTTCGACCGTTGAGGTCGAGCGAGTCGCAAGCGGCTGTCTCGGAGTCAAGCGCACGACCGGTCAGCACCCCGGCGGAGTTATAGTTGTTCCGCGCGACAGGGAGATTACCGATTTCTGCCCGATTCAGCATCCCGCCGACGATGCGGATAACCCGATTCTCACCACCCACTTCGATTACCATAAAATCGACCAGAACCTTTTAAAGCTTGATATTCTCGGTCACGACGACCCGACGATGATAAGAATGCTTGAGGATATTACAGGTATTGACGCCACGAAGATCCCCATCTACGACGAGGGCGTTTTGAGCCTGTTTACCTCAAATAAGGCGCTTAAATACGTAAAGGAGCTTCCCGAAACGGTTACCGACAAAACCGGCGCCCTTTTAATTCCCGAATTCGGAACGGAATTCGTAAGAGGTATGCTTGCCGACACTAAGCCCACCACCATTGAGGAGCTTATTCGAATCTCGGGCCTTTCGCACGGTACCGACGTTTGGCTCGGAAACGCGAAGGACCTTATCACCGCAGGCACCGCAACTCTTAAGGAGGCGGTCTGCACCCGTGACGATATTATGATCTATCTTATCTCAAAGGGACTTCCCCCGAAAAGCTCCTTCGTTATTATGGAGGCGGTGCGTAAGGGTAAGGGCTTAAAGCCCGAGTGGGAGGAGCTTATGAGGGAGCATAGTGTTCCCGAATGGTATATCGACTCCTGCAAAAAGATCAAATATATGTTCCCCAAGGCTCACGCCGTTGCCTACGTTACCATGGCTCTACGAATTGCCTATTTCAAGGTTTATTATCCCTTGCAGTTCTACGCCACCTACTTCTCGGTGCGAGGCGATTATTTCGACAGCTCCGTTATGGCAAAGGGCGAGGAGGCGGTTTTGGCAAAAATTGCCGAAATCAAAGCGAATCCCGATGCCTCCGCAAAGGATAAGGATTCGATTACCGTTATGGACGCCGCCGTTGAGATGTATCGCCGCGGCTTCGATTTCGCTCCCATCGACCTTTATAAATCAGATGCAAAAAGGTTCAAAGTAATAGACGATAAAAGACTTTTACCGCCTCTTTCAAGTCTTGCGGGCGTTGGAGAAAACGCAGCCGTTCAGATTGCTAAGGAAAGAGAAAACGGCGAGTTTACCACCATTGAAAGCTTCAGAGTCCGCACGGGAGTTAACAAGACGGTCACCGAGGCGCTTATGAGCGAGGGCATTTTCGGCGATACTCCCGAAAGCTCACAGCTTTCTTTCTTCTGATTTTTAAAAAATTACTTGACAAATTCGTTTTATTGTGTTATCATTTTACTACGCTAAAGCGCTAAATTGTGTAAAGGACGTGTTTCCCTTGTCTAAAGTCTTCGGAATCCCCTCGAATACGGGCGATCTTCTCTTTTGCGAATGCGAGAGCCGCAGAGAACTTGAGCGCCGAATACTTAAGCTTTTTTCTGAATACGGATATAATGAAATAATCACTCCCACGTTGGAGTATTACGAGCTTTTTATTAAAAACAAATCGTTTAACGACGACGAGATGTTCAAGCTCACCGACTCTAAAAACCGTTTGGTGGTTTTAAGGCCCGACTCTACCGTTCCCGTGGGAAGAATAATCTCCACCAAGCTAAAGGGCACAGCCTTCCCCTTAAGACTTTGCTATGACCAGAACGTTTTCAGAGCAAACAGTCTTTTCAGCTTAAAGCGCGACGAGATAACCGAATGCGGCATCGAGCTTGTGGGAATAGGCGGCATAAGGGCCGACATTGAGGCGCTTACACTTGCTATTAACGTTTTGAAGAAGACGGTAAAGACCGGCTTTAAGATCGAGATCGGTACCGCCTGCTATTTCGACGCCCTTACCGACGAGCTTTCACTTTCCGAATCGGAAAAGGATGAGTTAAGAGGTGTTATTGCCGATAAAAACTTCGCCCTTCTTGACACTATGGTTTCAAAATACGGTGAAAAGGCAAGCGAGCTTCGCAAAATGCCCAAGAGATTCGGCGATATTTCGGTTATAGACGAGGCACTTAAAAGCGCTCCCAACGAAAAGGCAAAAAGCGCTCTTTCCTATCTTTCCGTCGTTTGCAAAAAGCTTGCAAGCCTCGGCTACGGCGATATGATAATGATCGATCTCGGATTGGTCAACAAGATAGACTACTACACCGGTATAGTTTTCAGAGGCTACGTTGAGTCGCAGGGTGAGGCAGTGCTTTCGGGCGGCAGATACGATTCTCTCTTTGAGGAAGACGGCAAATTCCTTCCCGCAGTCGGCTTTTCCGCCAACGTCGATGCGATAAACGGCGTTATCTGCAAGGCGCCCGCCGTAAAGGTGCCCGACGCCGTTATTTTCTATGCCGACGGCTTTGAAAAAGAGGCCTTCGAGCTTTTTGCTTCGCTTAAGGCCGAAAAGATATCTGCGGAGCTTTCGGTATTCGGCACTGTTTCCGAAACCGCAGACTACTGTAAAAAAATAAATGCAAAATCGCTTTACAGCGTTACCGAAAACGGAGTTAAGGAGGAATCGTTTTGAGCTTAAGAATTGCACTTACAAAGGGACGTCTTGAAAAAAAGACCGTTGAGCTTTTCAAGGCCTCCGGCTTTGACGTAAACGAGCTTGAAAACAAAGGAAGAAAGCTCTTTATCCCCGTTCCCAATTTCGACCTCGAGGTAGTGCTTGCGAAATCGCCCGACGTTATTACCTACGTTGAGCGCGGCGTTTGCGATATGGGTATCGTCGGAAAGGATACCATTATGGAGCACGGAAAGCAGCTTTACGAGATAATGGATCTCGGCTTCGGAAAATGCCGTTTTGCTCTCATTGCAAAAAACGCGGAAGCGGTCACGGGCGGCTACAAAAAGAAGATAATAGCAACGAAATATCCCAAGGTGGCAAAGGATTATTTCGACTCTAAAAATATTGATATTGAGATAATCAAGATAGACGGCTCGGTTGAGCTTGCTCCCCTTTTGGGGCTTTCCGACGGTATCGTTGATATCGTTGAAACGGGAACCACCATAAAGGAAAACGGGCTTAACATTATAGAGGAGATCGCACCCTCGTCGGCGCGTCTTATCGTCAACGTTGCAAGCATGAAGATGAAGAAGGATAAGATCGAAGCCTTCCTCGATGCTATCAAGGAGAATTTATAATGGATATTATTTTTAAGGGAAACGGCGTTTTTGAAAAAACGGCGCTTTTGAAAAAAAGAAGCGACGGTGTTAACAAGGACGTTACCAAGGCCGTTTCCGAAATAATTGCAGAGGTCGCCGCAGGCGGCGATGCAGCGGTTAAAAAATACACCGAGAAATTTGACGGCCGTGCTCCCGAGCGGTTTGAGGTGCCTCTTTCTCTTGCAAAGGAGGCAAAGGAAAAGGCCGATCCCTTTTTCGTTTCGTCGCTTGAAAAGGCAGCCGAAAATATAAGAAAATTTCACGCGCGCCAGCTCCCCGTGGGTTATACCATTTCGGAAAACGGCGCGGTTACGGGTCAGAGGATAAGAGGGCTCAAAAGAGTAGGTCTTTACGTTCCGGGCGGAACGGCGGCTTACCCCTCGACAGTGCTTATGAATGCCGTTCCCGCAAAGGTGGCGGGCGTTTCGGAGCTTATTATGGTAACGCCTCCCTTAAAGGACGGCACCGTTAATCCCGATATACTCACCGCAGCCTATATAGCGGGAGTTGACAGAATTTTCGCAATGGGCGGCGCACAAGCCGTTGCTGCCCTTGCTTATGGCACAGAGTCGGTTCCGAAGGTCGATAAGATAGTAGGTCCCGGCAATATATTCGTTGCAACCGCAAAAAGAGAGGTTTACGGCAAGGTCGATATCGATATGATCGCCGGCCCCTCCGAGATACTCATTATAGCCGACAAAAGCGCAAATCCCAAATTCATTGCCGCAGATATGCTTTCGCAGGCAGAGCATGACCGTCTTGCCTCGGCAATTCTGGTCACCGATTCGGAATCGCTTGCCATCTCTGTTGTTTCCGAGCTTGAAAGACAGCTCAATTACCTTGAAAGAAGCGATTTTGCCCGTGAGGCCCTTAAAAACAGCGGTGCGATATTCGTTATGGAGGATATTGAAAAATGCTTTGAGGTCGCAAACGATTTTGCTCCCGAGCATCTTGAAATAGCGCTTCCCGACGCAGATAAATACCTTGATAAAATCGAAAACGCCGGCTCCGTTTTCCTCGGAGAGTTTTCTCCCGAGCCGCTCGGAGATTATTTTGCAGGTCCCAACCACGTCCTTCCCACCTCGGGCACCGCTCGCTTCTTCTCTCCCCTTTCAACCGACGATTTTCTTAAAAAGACGCAGTTTATAAGCTACACCGAGGAAGCACTCGCAAGAGTCAAGGACAATATAACGGCTATCGCGAAAAAAGAGGGGCTTACCGCTCACGCAAACTCGATTACCGTAAGATTTGAGGATAAAGATGTTTAAACTTTCAAAAAAATCCGAGGGCTTTACCCCCTACGAGCCGCTTAAAGGAGATTTCAGGATCAGGCTCGATGCAAACGAAAGCTTTATAGTGCCCTCGAAGGCTCTTGAAAATAAAATAATCCGTGCCGTAAGGGCGGAAAATCTCAACCGATACCCCGACCCGACAGCGTTTGGGCTTTGCGAGGCGTTTGCCTTGGCTTACGGCGTTAAGACCGAAGAGGTTGCCGCCTCAAACGGCTCTGATGAAATGATCTCGGTGCTTTACAACGCCTTTATGGACGAGGGTGACAGGATACTCGTCACCGAGCCCGATTTCTCGATGTACCGTTTTTACGCCTCCCTCGCAGGCTACGAGGTGATTTCTCTTAAAAAGAAGAATTTAAAGCCGTCGGTCAAGGATATAATCAAAAAAATCGAAACCGAAAGACCGAGAATTTTTATTTTTTCAAATCCCTGCAACCCCACCGGCTACGGAATAAAGAAATCCGACGTTTTAAAGATTGCAGAGGCCGCCGGCAAGGTAGGCACTCTCGTTGTTGCCGATGAGGCCTATATGGAGTTCTGGGATCAGTCGGTGATTCCTTACATTAACGATTTTGACAATCTGCTTGTTATGAAGACCTGCTCGAAGGCTTTGGGCTCCGCCTCCCTTCGCGTTGGTTTTTCGGTTGCACCGAAGCGTCTTACCGACGTTATAAAGATGGTGAAGCCCCCTTATAACGTAAGCGCCTATTCGCAGGCCGCCGCAAGAGTAATTCTTGAGGAAAAGGATTACGTTAAAAAGGTTTCAAGGCAGATAGTTTTGAGAAAAAAGGAGCTTTACCGCGGACTTAAAGCGCTTGAACGCGACGGCTTCAGGGTGCTTCCCTCCGTTTCCAACTTCGTTGTGGTTTTAAGTGAAAATGCGAGGGCGATCTTTGATGAGCTTCTTAAAAAGGGCATTGCGGTAAGGTGCTTTAACGGATTTTTGAGAATCACCGCCGGCTCCAAAAAGGAAAACGCCGAGGTAATTTCGGCGATTTTCGAAATTTTAAATTAAGACCGAAAGGATCTGTAATTATGGAATTTAAAAGAACCACGAAGGAAACCGACATTTCTCTTTCCTTAGAGCTTTACGGAAGCGGAAAGGCAGAGGTAACGACCGGAGTTGGATTTTTCGACCATATGATAACCCTGCTTGCCGTTCACGCAGGCTTTGACCTTAAGCTTAACGTCGTGGGGGATCTTCACGTCGATATGCACCACACCGTTGAGGATACGGGTATAGTGCTCGGCTCTGCCATATCCAAGCTGCTTGGCGATAAGTCGGGCATTAACCGCTACGGAAGCTTTTTCGTGCCTATGGACGAGGCTCTCGGCTTTTGCTCTCTTGATTTTTCGGGAAGACCGTATCTCGTGCTTGATTGCCCTTTAAAGGGCGAGAAGGTGGGAGATTTCGATTCTCAGATGCTCGTTGAGTTTTTAAGAGCCTTTTCGCAAAACGCAGGGCTTACCCTTCACTTAAGGCTTATCTACGGTGACAACGACCATCACAAGGTCGAGGCGCTCTTCAAGGCGCTTGCACACGCAATAAAGGAAGCTGTTTCAAAATCGGGCACGAATACCGTGCTCTCATCTAAAGGAAGTCTTGAATGATCGCAGTTATAGATTACGACGCAGGTAATATCCAAAGCGTTATAAAAGCAATTAAATATCTCGGCGCCGACGTTATTCTCACCGATAAGGAAGAAGAGATCATGGCCGCCGATAAGGTCATTTTGCCGGGAGTGGGAGCATTCCCCGCCGCAATGGCGTCGCTTAACGCAAAGGGGCTTATTCCCGTTATAAAAAAAGCGGCGGCAGTAAAGCCCTTTTTGGGAATCTGCCTCGGTATGCAGATTCTTTTTGAGAGGGGCTTTGAGTTCGAGGAGACCGAAGGACTTTCGCTCATTCCCGGTGAGGTACACCCGATAGATGCAAAGGGTCTTAAGATACCGCATATGGGTTGGAACAGTCTTGAAATCAAAAAGGATTGCGCCGTTACCAAAAATATTAAAAACGGCGATTACGTTTATTTCGTTCACTCCTTTGCCGCAAAAACCGATGAAAAATATATCGCGTCGGTTACCGATTACGGCGGCGAGATAGTCGCCTCCGTTTGCAACGGCAAGGTTTACGGAACCCAGTTCCACCCCGAAAAGAGCGGCGGCACGGGTCTTGACATTTTAAGAGGATTTCTCGATATTGAGGTAGCACTATGATAATTCTTCCCGCAATAGATCTAAAGGACGGCAACTGCGTAAGACTTTACAAGGGCGACTATTCAACCGCCTCCCGTGTTGCCGAAAACGCCGTGGAAACCGCAAAAGGCTTTGAGGCCGCAGGCGCGGGCTATATCCACACCGTTGACCTTGACGGCGCCTTGGACGGCGTTAAAATTAACAGCGGCATCATTCTCGATATCGCGCATTCCGTTTCCGTCCCCGTTGAGGTGGGCGGCGGCATACGCACTCTTTCCGACATTGAATTTTACGTTGAAAACGGAATTTCGCGAGTAATTTTAGGCTCCGCCGCAGTTAAGGATTTTTCACTCGTTACGGAAGGCGTAAGGCTTTGGGGCGATAAGATCGCCGTAGGCATCGACGCTCTTGACAGAACGGTGAGAACAGTCGGCTGGACCGAGGACTCAAGGCTCGATTATATTGATTTCGCAAAAAAATGCGAGGCCGCAGGTGTTAAAAATATAATTTTCACCGACATTTCAAAGGACGGCACCTTAAACGGTCCGAATCTTGAGCAGCTTTTTGAGTTAAAGTGCGCCGTTTCCTGCGATATTACCGCAAGCGGCGGAATCAAGTCTATTAACGATATCAGAGCTTTAAACGAAATGGGACTTTACGGCGCGATATGCGGAAAATCGATCTACTCAGGCACTCTTGACCTCAAAGAGGCCGTAGCGCTTACGAAGGGGGAAATATAATGGTTGCAAAAAGAATAATTCCCTGTCTTGACGTTACCGGCGGAAGAGTCGTTAAGGGCGTTAATTTCGTGGGCTTAAAGGACGTTGGCGACCCCGTTGAGATCGCGAAGCAGTATGAGCTTCAGGGCGCCGACGAGCTTTGCTTCCTCGATATAACCGCCTCGTTTGAGGGCAGAGAAACGATGCGCGAGGTTGTTGCAAGATGTGCCGACGAGGTTTTTATGCCTCTTACCGTCGGCGGCGGCTTAAAGAGCGCCGCAGATATCAAGGCGGTGCTTCGCGCGGGGGCTGACAAGGTTTCATTAAACTCAAGCGCAGTTAAAAATGAGGCTCTCATTTCGGAGGGTGCCGACATTTTCGGAAAACAGTGCATCGTAGTTGCTATCGACGCAAAGCGCGTTGACGGTCACTTCGAGGTGTTTATAAACGGAGGACGTGTCCCCACGGGGCTTGATGCGATCGAATGGGCAGCAAAAGTTGAAAAGCTCGGCGCAGGCGAGCTTTTGATTACCTCGATGGACACCGACGGAGTTAAAAACGGCTACGATCTTGAGCTGCTTGACGAAATTTGCCGCACTGTAAAAATTCCTGTCATCGCATCGGGCGGAGCGGGCAAGCTTGAGCATTTTTCAGAGGTCTTTAAAAAGACCGGCGTTGACGCCGCACTTGCCGCTTCCCTTTTTCACTACGGCGAGCTCAAGGTGCGTGACGTAAAGGAGCATCTTTACAAGGAGGGTATTCCGGTAAGAAGATGATTTTTACCGTGACGATTATGAATTTAGATAAGCTTTTCAAAAAATCCGAGCTGATTCCCGCTATTGTGCAGGACGCCGAAAACGGCGAGGTCTTAATGCTTGCATATATGAACAGGGAGTCGCTTGCAAAAACGCTTGAATGCGGTGACACCGTCTTTTTCTCAAGAAGCAGAAACGAGCTTTGGCACAAGGGCGAAACGAGCGGACACTTTCAGAAGGTGGTTTCGATATATTCCGACTGCGACGACGACACCCTGCTTATAAAGGTAATTCAAACGGGTGTTGCCTGTCATACCGGAAGAAGAAGCTGCTTCTTTAATAAGATAACCGACAAGGAGGATAAATAAAATGTCTGAGCTTAACGAGCTTTACGAGGTTGTAATGAGCCGAAAGGAAAATTTCGAGGAGGGCTCTTATACCTGCTATCTTTTTGACAAGGGTCTTGATAAAATTCTTAAAAAGGTCGGCGAGGAGTCGGCCGAAACCATTATTGCCGCGAAAAACGGCGATAAGGAGGAAATAATAAACGAGACCTCCGACCTTCTTTATCATCTTACGGTCATGCTTGCAGAATGCGGTGTTCCCTACTCCGACGTTGAAGCAGAGCTTAAAAGAAGAAGCGAAAAGATCGGAAACCTCAAGAAAATGAGAGTTACCGACAGGAATACTTAAACAATAAAAATCCACCCGTAGAGGGTGGATTTTTTTCTGATCTTAAGGTTAATATCGGCGTTTTTATTCCTCGTCCTCCGGCAGGCCTTTTAAAAATTTAACCATCATCGGAAGAGATACAAGCGAGGTTGCGGCGTAGGCAATCGGCTGTGAGAGAGCAAGGCCCGTTACACCGAAAAAGTGAGTGAGCAAATAGCAGACGGGAATGAATATTCCGCCGCTTTGCAAGCAGGAGAGCAAAAGTGCCGCACCGCTTCGTCCTATACTTTGGAAAAGCATGGTGGCAACCACCGAGGTTGCGAAAAAGAAAAGCGAAACGCAATAAAAGCGAAGCGCCGTTCCGCCTATTTCAATAACCTCCGCTTCCTTTCTGAAAAGGGAGATTATCTCGGGTGCAAAAATAAAGCAGACGGCGGCAAGGCTTCCGAGAAGCAGGGTGCCAAATCCCCATGTAAACAACGTGCCCTTTTTCACGCGGGAATATTTTTTTGCGCCGTAGTTGAATGCCGAAACGGGTTGAAAGCCCTGACCGATTCCGAGTCCCGCGCTGAAAATGAAGTGCGACGTCCTTGCGACGTAGCCCATCGCGGCTATTGCGGCATCGCCTATAGGCTTTGCAGCGCCGTTTAACACCATCACCGAAACGCTGTTCAAGCCCTGCCTTGCAAGGCTCGGAAGGCCCGTTACAACGATATCGGAAATTACCTTGAATTCTCTTGAAACAAATCTTACGGAGAGCTTGCTTTGAGTTTTTCCTCTTAAAAACATTGAAAGGAGAATGGAAAAGGAAATATACTGTGACAGTGCCGTGGCAAGCCCCGCTCCCAGAATATCAAGCCCGAAGCCGAAGATGAAGATGGGGTCTAAAATCATATTAAGCACTCCGCCGAAGGTAAGCCCTATCATTGCAAGAGTTGCTCTGCCCTCGTAACGAAGCACGTTATTAAGAACGCAGCTTGCCGTCATTGCAGGCGCCGCAAGAAAGATGCAAAGACCGTAGTCCATCGAATAGGGGAGTATCGTTTCGGTACTTCCGAGAAGGATCATAAGCGGCTTTAAAAATATGATGCCAAGCAACGAGATAAGAAGTCCGCAGAAAAGTCCGTAAAAAAAGCCGGTGGATGCGTAGCGGTTTGCACGCTCGTTGTTTTTCGCACCGAGCAAGCGGCTTATGTGGCTACCCGAGCCGTGTCCGAACATAAAGCCGAAAGCCTGAATTATCGACATTATTCCGAATACCACGCTCGTTGCGCCACCCGCGCCGAGGGAAATCTGACTTGCGAAATAGGAATCTGCCATATTATAAATGTTGGTAATCAGCATAGTTACCGTTGTGGGAAAGCCGAGGGTTAAAATGAGGCGGGAAACGGGCGTTTTTGTAAGCTTTATATATTGCGTCTCCGCCGAGCTTTGCTGTTTTTGATTCATCTTTTTCTCCGAAAACTCTTTTTATATATTATAGCATTCCGCACGGCAAAAATCAAGACCGCGAAAGCTTCGCGGTCTTTTTTATTTATTCGGTCAGTTGTTTTCTTCGGTGGATTCGGCTTTGGCTTCGGGCTCCAGATATTTGGGGAAGCCGTTAAAGAGCATATAGATCATCGAAGCAAGAATTGCACCTGCAAGAGGTCCTACGAAAAAGAGCCAGACCTGCTCGAGCGCTTCGCCGCCCTGTAAAAGTGCGGGACCAAAGCTTCTTGCGGGGTTTACCGAGGTGCCCGTAAAGGGGATTCCGAGGATATGTACCACAGTGAGAGTGAAGCCGATTATTGCACCTGCGTTTGACTTATTGTCGTTTCTTGCGGTGACGGTGAGAACCACCAAAACGAAGATGCAAGTAAGCACTATTTCAACGGTGAGCGACTGCCAGACCGTTGAAACGAGCATGCTGTTTACCGAATAGCCGTTTGCGCCGAGATTGTCGGTTGAGCCGAGGACGAGAGCCACGAGCCCTGCTCCTGCGATGCCGCCCAAAAGCTGCGACGAGATATAACCGATAAAATCGATGAGCGAAAGTCTGCCGTTAAGAAGCATTGCGAGGGAAACGGCGGGGTTAACGTGTGCGCCCGAGATATGGCCGAAGATATAGGCGACCGCAACGAGTCCGAGGCCGAATGCAAAGGATATGGCAAGTCCCGTGAGCATATAAAAGAAGTTGGGGTCGTAGCCCGCAGACATGAGCTGGCTTATTGCCGCCGCAGAGCCGCAGCCGAAGAAGACCAGAAATGCCGTGCCTAAAAATTCGGAAAAATATTTTTTCATTTGATTACCTCCCTTTTTTAATATTTTACCATTTTATAAAATTCATTTCAAGAAAATTTTGAAATTTTCAAGAATAAAACACCATATTTTTGCTTTTATTTGATATTCGCATTATTTTACATTGATTTTTTCCGTTAATGTGGTATAATATTATATAGTCACGGGGGCGTAAAGGTTTCGACGGCGGCCGTGAATAAGGATAAGCAAGCGGTGCGCACAACACCTTAAACTATGCAACTTTAAAAATAAACGCTAACAACAATCAGTTAGTTGCTGCTTAATTAAAGCAGCCGTTCCGCACGGAAGCGCCGCGGTCCGTGTTGGGGCGTCGACTCAGCGGCCACCGACCTGCGGTAAGATTTGCCCGTAGGCCGTATTATGAATCTACCGATGTAAAAAGCCTGCCTTTGGGCGGTTTTCAAAGGGAATTTCAAAATAAAGGCTAAGCTTGTAGAAGGTCCTTAGGATCGACTGTCGGACAGGGGCTCGACTTCACTCGCCTACACCAAATAACAATGCGACTCGCTTTCGGCGGGTGGCTTTGTTGTTTTTTGCAAAGCAACAGAGGGGAGTCGAACTGCGAATGGGAGCAGATGCGAGAGAAGCG
>JAZQKU010000041.1:0-5722 GCA_045542315.1 Eubacteriales bacterium
TAGCCATGTCGTTCTGTGAGCCAAGGAGTTGAGGCAGTTGATTGTCTTCCTAAGACCGCTTGGCCTCCGACTTAGCGTGCCGAGCTGATTTACCTTTCCCATTGTTTCGGGGCAAAGATAAATTTCGCCGTAAAGGCCGTTTTCCTTCATTGCCTCTACCGCTTTCAAGAGGGTATCCTTCGCAAGTAAAAGCGCTTCTTCCCTCGTTTGCCCCGACAGTGAGCCCGAATGGAAGATCACTCTGTCGGCACCCATCATTTTTGCCGCCTTTGCGGTATCGATAATGTAATCGACGCTTTTTAAGCGTTTTTCGGGGTCTGTGCCCGACATTGAAATATAATAGGGCGCGTGGACCGAAAGAGAAATATCCTTCTCCTTTGCCGCTGCCTTGAAGAGCTCAAGCTCGGCCTTGTTTACCCTCACGTCTCTTACGCATTCGTATTCGAATGCGTTTAAACTGTTATTCGAAATATACTCGGCTATATCCTTGGCTTTTGAAAAACCGCTTTGATAAAAGCCGTCGTCACGTCCTGCAGGACCGAATCTTATCATTTTTTACTTTCCTTTGTATTTCCTTAAAAGCGGTTTTTCCAGAAGCCGCTTTATAGCAATTATTGGGTTTTTATAATCTGAGATCGGAGTTACGAGGGCGCTTTTCATTCCTGCACGGTTTGCACCCCAGACGTCTGTAAATATCTGATCTCCTACGGAAAGAGTTTCATCTTCCTTCACGTCAAACTCTCTGCAAACGGCAAGATAGCCCCTTTTTGAGGGCTTATTTGCCGAAACGGTGAGCGGCGAATAAAATTCGTTTCTTTCCTTTTTATTGTTTGATAAAAACGCAACTCTTACTCCCGCCTCACGTGCCGCTTCCACTACCGCCTTTGCGGTTTCGGTCGGTTCTTTTTCACCGTGAGGGCAAAGAGTATCGTCAATATCGAAGATTACCGCCTTAATACCGTTTTCTTTATAAAAATCGGCGGTTATTTCAAGGGCGGATTCAAATATAAAATCGGGACGAAAAATCTTATTCATCTTTACCGCAGCATCTCTTGTATTTTTTTCCGCTTCCGCAGGGGCAGGGGCCGTTTTTGGAGATAACCGTACCTTTTTTCTTTCCCGCACCCGCTTTATCCGTTTGGGAGGCCTCGGACGCCTTGGCGACCTCTTTTCTCTTAAGCTCGTCGTCCTTGCGGATAACGGCGGTCATTGCAAGTCTTACCGTTTCCTCTTTTATCTCTGCTATCATGGCATCGAACATATCGGCGCTTTCATAGCGGTATTCAACAATGGGGTCTCTCTGGGCATAGGCACGGAGGCGTATACCCTCGCGGAGATCGTCCATAGCGTCGATGTGTCCCATCCAATGACGGTCAACTACCTGAAGAAGAACTATGCGCTCTATCTCACGCATAATTTCGGGAGTGTTTATCTCTTCTCTTTCGGCGTATCTCGTATAAGCCTTTTCCTTAAGCTCTGCGATTATATCCTCTCTTTCGAGCCTTTCAAACGTCTTTTTATCGTATTTCAAATCGTTTTCGGTGAGAAATACGCCCGAAAACGCGGCACGGATAGCGTTTAAGTTCCAGCTGTCCTTTACGTCGCTCGTAAACTGCGAAACGGTGGTTTCAATAACCTCGTCGAGCATCTTCATAACCGAGCCCTTGACGTTTTCGCCGTCGAGCACCTGACGGCGCTGACCGTAGATGACCTCACGCTGCTTGTTCATTACGTCGTCGTAATCGAGGACGCTCTTTCTGCGGGCGAAGTTCATTCCCTCTACCCTCTTCTGCGCCGATTCAATGGTGTTTGAAAGCATCTTCATCTCAAGAGGCTGATCCTCGGGAATGTTAAGAACGCTCATCATATTATAGACTCTCTCACCGCCGAAAAGGCGCATGAGATCGTCTTCCATTGAAAGGTAAAAGCGTGATTCGCCGGGGTCACCCTGACGTCCCGAACGTCCGCGGAGCTGGTTGTCGATACGGCGTGACTCGTGGCGCTCGGTGCCTATTACGAAAAGACCGCCCGCATCTCTTACCTCGTTTGCCTCGGCTTCTATCTGCTTTTTGTAGCGGGCTTCCGCCTCGGAAAAATATGCTCTTGCCTTTAAAATATCCTCGTTATCGGTTTCGGCGTGGCCGGTTGCTTCAATTATAAGCTCATCGGAAAAGCCCTGACGCTTCATTTCGGATTTTGCCATAAATTCGGCGTTACCTCCGAGCTTTATATCGGTACCGCGTCCCGCCATATTGGTTGCGATGGTGACGGCGCCTTTTTTGCCCGCCTGCGCAATGATCTCGGCTTCCTTTTCGTGGTGCTTCGCGTTGAGTATCTCGTGCTTTATTCCTCTTTTGCGAAGAGTCTTGGAGATATCCTCCGAGCGCTCGATCGAAACGGTGCCCACAAGCACCGGCTGACCTCTTTTGTGGCAATCCTCGATCTGATCGCATATTGCGTTGTACTTTGCCGACACCGTCTTATAGATAACGTCCTCGTTATCCTTTCTCGCGACGGGACGGTTGGTGGGTATCTCAACTACGTCGAGGCTGTATATCTCGGTGAATTCGTCCTCCTCGGTCTTGGCGGTACCCGTCATACCCGAAAGCTTTTTGTAAAGACGAAAATAGTTCTGGAAGGTAATGGTTGCAAGAGTCTTGCTCTCGTTTTCGACTTTGACGTGCTCCTTTGCCTCGATTGCCTGATGAAGGCCCTGCGAATAACGTCTGCCAAACATAAGGCGTCCCGTAAATTCATCGACGATTATTACCTCGCCGTCCTTTACAACGTAGTCAACATCGCGCTTCATTATGCCGTTTGCCTTAAGAGCCTGGTTGATATGATGAGAAATTTCGCTGTTTTCGGTATCGGAAAGGCAGGAGATGCCGAAATACGCCTCTGCCTTTTTAACGCCGTTTTTGAGAAGAATTGCGGTTTTTGCCTTTTCGTCTATGAGGTAATCCTCGGTGCGGTCATCGTTGGATTCCTTATTATCCATTTCAACGACCTTAACGGAGCGAAGTCCTTTAACGAAGCGGTCTGCCATTGCGTAAAGCTCGTTGGGCTTGTCGGCCTGACCCGAAATGATAAGAGGTGTTCTTGCCTCGTCTATGAGAATGGAGTCAACCTCGTCAACGATGGCAAAGGCGTGACCTCTTTGGACCATCTGTTCCTTATAGATTACCATATTGTCACGGAGGTAATCGAATCCGAATTCGTTGTTGGTGCCGTAGGTGATATCGGCGTTATATGCCGCCTGCTTCTCATCGTGCTTCATTCCGTGAACGACAAGACCTACCGAAAGGCCGAGATATTTATATACCTTACCCATCCACTCGGAGTCACGCTTTGCGAGGTAATCGTTTACGGTAATTACGTGAACGCCCTTGCCGTTAAGTGCATTAAGGTAGCACGGAAGGGTTGCAACGAGGGTCTTTCCTTCACCCGTTTTCATTTCGGCAATTCTGCCCTGATGCAAAACTATGCCGCCGATAAGCTGAACGGGGTATGCCTTTTCGCCGAGCACTCTCCATGCAGCCTCTCTAAGAGTTGCAAACGCTTCGGGCAAAATATCGTCAAGCGTTTCACCCGACTGAAGTCTTGTCTTGAAAAGCTCTGTTTTGCCCTTCAGCTCATCCTCGGAAAGGGCGCTGTATTCACTGTCTAACGCAAGAATTTTATCTACGATAGGCTGTATTTTTTTAATTTCTCTTTTCGGTCCGAAAAGCGATGAAAAAATTCCCATTTTTATGCTCCTTGAATTATGTTTTGATAAAGGTTACACTTTTTCAATTTTTAATTATATAATAAATTATGGAAATAGTCTATAATATTTTGTAAAAATTTCGCATTTTTCCAAACTTTTTTTATTTTACGATTGACTTAACGGAATTATCGGTTATAATTAGAGTATAAAGTTTTTTCGGAGGCAGATTATGAAGGGTAATTTATTCAAGCGGTCCTCTCACGGTTTTAACAGAAAACAGGTTATAGAATACATAAAAGCGCTCGACGCGGAAACAGTCGAGCTTTCAAGCCGTCTTTCCGAATGCGAGGAAAGATGCGCCGAAATGAAGGCGGAAAACGATGCCGCCATAAAGCAGGTGGTTGCGGAGTTTGAAGCTTACAAGGCTTCGGTGGATGCACGCACCGAGCGCGCTGAATTTCTCGAAGCAATGAACAGCGAGCTTATTCTCGAAAACGACGCGTTAAAAAAGAAGATCGCGGAAATGGAAAAGAATCAGGCGGCGGTGTTTTCAAAAAATTCGGCACTTTACGCCGGCATTCGCGAGCTTTCGGCAAAAGCGCCTCAAAAGCTCGGGGTTTTTCTCAAAAGCGTGAGAAACGACGTTGCGGCCGAAAAGGACAAGATCATTGAGCTTTACCGCAAGGAGCTTGCAAAAGCAAAGCGCGAGATAGACGATTTGAAAAGAAGATTGCAAAGATAAAAAATACAGCAAAATAAACAAAACCCGCAGAGCCCTGCTCTGCGGGTTTTGTGGTTTTTATCTGTGAATTTCAAAATAGCCGTCTTTTGTGGGAATGACCGGCTCGGCAAAGATGAACTTTGCACCGCTGTCCTTTTGTGCCTTCATTTCAACGGCGTAGAGGAGCTCGCCGCTTTCGCTGTCAAAGATATAGCCGTAAAGCGCTTCAACTCCGTCGACCTCTCTCGTGAGAGCGATATAAATTCTGCCGTTTATCTCCTCCGAAAGAAGCACGCTGTGCTCAAGAGCAAATACGTTGTAATCTCCAAGCCCCTTTGCGTTTTTCACAAATTCCTCGGCTTTAAAGAATACGTCCATGCCGTTATTGGGTGCCATTTTTTCAATATCTTCTTTGGTTGCATCTCTTACTTCTGCTGTTTTAAGGCTAATTACCTTTGAATTATTAAAAAGAATCTCATCACCCGAGCGGTAAATATATTTACCGTCATCAAGTATTGTAAATATGTTACCTTCAAACCTGAAATCAGACGACACTTTTACATTGTTTTCATCTAAAATAATAGCCGTAATAAAGATGCCTTCGTCCATAGTAAGAACAAGCGTATAATCTTTGTAAAAATGAACCTTTTCTATATTTCCGTATTCGTCTAAAAATTCGCTCCTTGATATTTTAAAATGCTCAAGCAGTTTTGCTTCCATTGCAGTTTCAACCGCTTCTTCGGGATTGTCGCCCGAATTTATAAGATTCATTCTATCGCTCAATACAATATTTGCCGCATGATTCATATTTATCCAGCCCTGATAAACTGGCATTGTTATTTCCACGTGGAATCCCACGCTTTCACTGCCAAGCTTATTTACAATAATCTTACTACTTGGAGAAATGAATTTGTTAAGCTCACTGTCGCAGGATGAAAACATAAGCGCAGCCATCAGTAAGATCGCTAATACAAGTGCTATTTTTTTAGTTAGTTTTTTCATAAAAATACCTCCTTTAGAAACTCGGTTCAGTCAGTCTTACTTCACCATTGAACTCACCACTTTCTTTTCAGTTTTAAGGTTTCCCTCATTTATATTATAGCAAATTTTACCAAAATGTCAACCACATAAGGTTATTTTTGTGAAAATTGCACAAAAGAAAGTGGGTTTTCGGCACTTTTCGGGCGCCATAAGGGGGGGCGCGGCGCTATGCTCCGATTTTTTTGTGCAAAATGATAAAAACCAACCAGGGAAAGGGTCGGGGGGGTTTGTTTTTTATTCCTTATTAACAGGTT
>JAZQKU010000042.1:0-6337 GCA_045542315.1 Eubacteriales bacterium
AACGACATGGCTACGATCCGACTTTGACTCTGGCAAAAGAGGACGGCAGGATCCACACCATCCTCCATCAGACAGGCACTGCCACAGGCAGGCTGTCCTCAAGTGATCCCAATATGCAGAATATTCCCGTAAGGGATCAGCTCGGCCGTGAGCTTCGCAGATACTTTACGGCATCAGCCTCCGACAGAGTTCTCATAGACGGCGACTACTCCCAGATCGAGCTGAGACTCCGTGCGGAGCTGTCCCGAGATGAAAGAATGATGCAGGCGTTTATTGACGGCGAGGATATTCACCGCAGAACTGCATCGCAGGTGTTCGGTGTTCCCTTCGATTCGGTAACTCCCGAGCTTCGCTCCCGTGCAAAAGCTGTAAACTTCGGAATCGTTTACGGAATCGGCGACTACTCCCTTTCGGAGGATCTTAAGATATCCGTTTCCGAGGCAAGAAGCTATATTAAAAACTACCTTGAAACCTATCACGGAGTTTCCGAATATATGGAAAAGACCGTTTCCAAAGCAAAGGAAACGGGATTCGTCAAAACGGCATTTAACAGAATAAGATATATCCCCGAGCTTTCGGCGGCAAACAAAAACGTGGTTGCCTTCGGCGAGCGCGTTGCGAGAAACACCCCCATTCAGGGAACCGCGGCGGATATTATAAAAATAGCCATGATAAAGGTTTCAAAGCGTTTTGAAAAGGAAAATATGCAAAGCCGCCTTATTCTTCAGATACACGACGAGCTTATAGTCGAGGCGCCCGAGAGCGAAGCAAAAAGGGCAGAGGAGATAATGCGAAAAGAAATGGAAACCGCGGCGCGTCTTTCGGTACCGCTTTTGGTTGATATAAGCAGCGGAAAAAGTTGGTTTGACGCAAAATAAATTAAAAAAGGAACGCCTATGTTTTTCGACAGTATTATTTTTGATTTCGATTATACCCTTGCAGACGGCACCGACGCTATCGTTGCCTGCTATAACTATGCCTTTTCAAAGATGGGCTATCCCGACGGCGAGCGGGAGGCGGTGCGCCGCACCGTGGGCAAAACGGTGCGCGACTCGATAACGGAACTTACGGGCTGCAGCGACCCCGAAAGTGTTGAAAAAATGCGCCTTTTATTCCGTGAAAAGGCCGATGAAATTCTTGCAAAGCAAACCTATCTTTATAAAGACACAGTCCCCGTGCTCACTACACTAAAGGAAAAGGGGATAAGAACGGCAATAGTATCCTCAAAGGAAAAGGTGAGGATAGAGGAGTCGCTTTCGCTTGGCGGCGGTAAGGAGCTTATTGAGCTTATAATCGGCGTTTCGAGCGCGCCCGAGCCAAAGCCCTCCCCATCGGGAGTGAATATGGCAATGAAGGAGCTTTCTTCAAAAAGAGCGCTCTACGTAGGCGACAGTCTCGTTGACTTTGAAACGGCAAAAAACGCCGGTCTTTCCTTTGCGGCAATAACCACAGGAACCACAACGAGAGAGGATTTCCTTTCGGCAAATAAGACGGGAGAGGTAAGAATTTTCGGCATTTTTGAAAGCCTCACAAAGCTTCTTGAAAGCCTTTTAACGGAAAGGACCCTCTACGTCACAGATATAGACGGCACCCTGAAATGCGAAAAGGGAGATATTCCAAGCGAGAAAAAGGAAATTATAAACGAGGCGGTTTCAAGGGGTGTGCTTTTTACCGCGGCAACGGCAAGAGGAGTAAACTCTGCGAAAAAGGCAGTTTCGGGCATTGAAATATCCGCCCCTCTTATCACCCTTTCGGGTGTTGAGAGCTTTGACTGTAAAACGGGAAAGATCGTAAGATATCCGCTTGATAGAGAAACCGTAAAAAGCTTGGAGGAGGCCGCCGTGCCTCTTTCCGTTGACCTCTTTATCTACCGTGCGAAAAAAGGCGACGCCACTCTTTACATAACTCACAAGCCCCTGAAGTCGGTGGCGGCAAAAAGATTCAAGGAAAGACGGAATAAAGTTGAGGGCCAGATATTTATTGAGGAAAACGAAACGGTGCTTCCCGAAAACGAGGAGTTTTTGTATATAGTTGCGATCGGCGCCGAAAAGGAGATTTCGGTTCTCAAATGCGTTACGGAGGAAAAGGACGTTTCGACAGAACGCTTTTCGGAAAGCGGTCAGGACGTTTGCTACCTTGAGGTGTTTTCGCCCCTTGGCGGCAAGGGAAACGCCGCGAAAAGAGTGGGAGAAGCGGTTTTTGCAGACCGTATCGTAGCCTTCGGAGATAATTTGAACGATATTGCCTTCGCGGAAGCGGCAGATGAATTTTACGCAGTAAAAAACGCACTGCCCGAGGTAAAAAAACACGCCGTCGGAGTGATTTTTGAGGGCGCGGTGGCGGATTTCATCGCAAGCCGTGAGATGATAACGGATAAAACGGAATTACGCCCCGCAAAAAAAGAGGACGTTCCCTTTTTGGCGGTGCTTGAAAAGGCATATTTCAAGGAGGCTTACAGCGAAAAGCTGATAACCGAAGCCCTTGAAAGCAAAAGCTCCTTTATCGCAGTCGCAACCGAATGCGGTGCGATATCGGGATATATAATGGCATCGGTTTACGGGGATTTTGCCGAAATAGATAAAATACTGACTCTTCCCGCCTGCCGTAAAAGAGGCATTGCAAAAAGGCTTCACGAGGAGCTCGTTAAGAGGGCGCGGGAAAGAGGGAACGAAAAAATACTGCTTGAGGTGCGTTTCAAAAACAGCGCAAGAGCCTTTTACGAGGCTTTAGGATATAAAACCGACGGAATCCGGAAAAACTATTATAAGGACGACGACGCGGTTTTGATGTCGCTTGAAATAAAGTAAAAAGGAAAACGGAAATGAAGATACTCGGAATCGAAACAAGCTGTGACGAAACCGCCGCCGCGATAGTGGAGGACGGCAGAAGAATAATCTCGTCATCGGTGGTAACACAAATAGAAGTACATAAGCTTTACGGCGGCGTAGTGCCGGAGATCGCCTCACGAATGCACACCGAATCGTTAAACGCCGTATGTAAGAAGGCGCTTTCGGAGGCAAATCTTAATTACTCGGATATCGACGCCGTGGCAGTTACCTACGCTCCCGGACTTATCGGTGCGGTGCTAACGGGCGTTTGCTTCGCAAAGGGTCTTGCCTACAGCCTTGATAAGCCCCTTGTTCCCGTCCATCATATAAGAGGACATATCTCGGTGCTCTACACCGAATTCAAGGAGCTTGAGCCGCCCTTTCTGGCAATCTGCGCATCGGGAGGACACACCAGTATAATTCTTGTAAAAAGCCACACCGAGTTTGAGCATATCGGCAGAACGCGCGACGATGCCGCAGGCGAAAGCTTCGATAAGGCTGCAAGAGTTTTGGGTCTTTCCTATCCCGGCGGGCCGGAAATAGATAAGCTTGCAAAGGAAGGAAACGAAAAAGCCTATAAAATACCGATAGTAAGCTTTGAGGATAATCCCTTCGATTTCTCCTTTTCGGGAGTAAAGACCTTTGTTATAAACCTTGCTCACAGCGCTGCTCAACGCGGCGAGGAGATAAAGAGAGAGGATCTTGCGGCGTCTTTCAACTACACCGTGGCAAAAACGCTCGGAGATAAGCTCGTGGCTGCGGCAAAGCACTATAAAATAGATAAGATCGCGGCAGTCGGCGGCGTTTCTGCAAACGACAGACTCCGCGCCTACTTAAAGGAGCAGGCGGATGCAAACGGTCTTTCGCTCTATATTCCCCCAAAAAAGCTTTCGGGCGATAACGGCGTAATGCCTGCGGCGCAGGGATACTTTGAATATCTTGCGGGAAACACCGCGGGACTTGATTTGAACGGCTATGCCACAATGGAGATATAAAATATGAAAACTGTTGTAATAACGGGTGCCTCGCGAGGCATCGGCGCCGAAACGGCAAGACTTTTTTCAAAAAACGGCTATAACGTGGTAATAAATTACAATAAGAGCGAGGAAGCGGCAAAAAAGCTTGAGTCCGAGCTTGCAAACGCCGTGGCGATAAAGGCCGACGTTTCCACAGAGGAGGGAGCGAATTTCCTCATAAACGAGGCTATTCGCATCTTCGGAAGCGTTGACGTGGTTGTCAACAATGCGGGCGTTTCAATGAAAAAAATGATATGTGACACTTCGCTTTCCGACTGGAAGCGCCACTTTGAAATAAACGTCGAATCGGTCTTTCTTTGCTCTAAAGCGGCAAGCGAGATAATGGTAAAAAACAAATGGGGCAGAATAATAAACGTTTCCTCGATGTGGGGAATAAAGGGCGGCTCCTGCGAGGTCTGTTATTCTGCGGCAAAGGCGGCGGTGATAGGCTTTACCAAGGCACTCGCCCGTGAGCTCGGTCCCTCGGGAATAACGGTAAACGCCGTAGCACCGGGACTTATCGACACCGATATGAACGCCGACCTCACGAAAGAGGACAAGGAAATGATAATAGACGAAACTCCCGTTTCGAGAATAGGCACGGCAGCAGACGTTGCCTCCGCGATCCTTTATCTCGCAAGCGACGGAGCCTCATTCGTAACCGCACAGGTTATTTCAACCGACGGCGGAGTTATATAACAAAAAAAGAGAACGCATCACGCGTTCTCTTTTTTATATTATTACCTTAATTACTTGTTTGAATAAAACTCCTCAAGGGCTTTTATAACGGTTTTTGCCATAAGATCCATACCTTCTTTTTTGGGGTGTATCTTATCCGCCTTCATATAGCTCAAGTGGTTTTCCCAGGTAATTCCGCTGTTCTTTGCAAAGTCGATTACGGGAAGTCCGTAATGAGCGGCAACGGTTCTTATGCATTCGCTGTAAGCTTCCACCAGCTCCCTTGCAACTCCGTAATGGCTTTGCGGAAGGAGCGTTACGCAGAATATCTGCGCGTCGGGATAAGCCGCTCTCATCTTTTCTATCGAGATTGCGTAAGCCTCTGCAAAATTTGCGGCTGTCTTATAGCCGTTTCCCTTTTTCAGTGCGGAATAATCCGAAACCGTGCCCGGCTCCTTTTTGGTAAGTCCGCAATCGTTTATGCCCATATAGAATAATATCACGTCGGGCTTTTGTCCCGCGTCGGTGTGAAGCTTATCCGAACGGTTTAATCCGCCGTTTTTCACCACGTCACCCGCAAAGGCGTTGTTAACGCAAATATTCATATTATAATAGTTGGCGGCCTGCATCCAATAGGTGCCGTTTAAGGTAACGCCGTCGTTTCCGTAATAATGAACTGCGTTGTTTACTATATCTCTGCGGTAGGACTCGCCGTTTGATATTCCGTTAAAGGAGCTTATACTGTCGCCGAGAACCGAAAGATATTTGCCTGCAAGAAGATCGCTCGTTACCTTATTTTTTCCGCAGACGGTGCAGATACCATCGTTACCGAAGCTGTGATCGCCAACAGGCAATACCGAGGCCTCTTTATAAACGAATCCGCATACGCTGCAATGAAGATCGGCGCTCATCCCCTCCGAGATGCAGGTAGCGGGAATTTTCGTGCCCGACACAATCTTGTGCTCGGTGCCCGACGTCATACCGCTTGCCTCGTCAACCGTAAGCTCCTTAAAGCCCTTGGGAGAATAGAAGGTGTTTGATGCACCGGTTGCGCCTAAAACGAGATCGAAATCCACGTCCTTGCCGCCGCACTGCATGGCACCTATGCGATTTCCGTCAATATATAGAATTACCTGATATTTCTTGCCGTTATATTCATTGCGGATGGTATAAGTATGAGTTCCGGTTTCATATTCGGTAAGCGCCGATTCGGCAAAGCCGTAATTCATGGGAGAGGAGCCGCTATAGCGTCCAACGTTTACGCCGTAGCCGTTACCTAAGAAGATATAGGTCGTTCCGTTTTTCGTCATACCCTCTCTGGAGCAAAGAGGCACGTAATACTGCTTTACGGCGTGAGAGCCCGTAAAGCTCACCTGCCACGGCTTATCGGCCTTTAAAACAATATCGTTTTCCAAGGTATAATGCTGATTTTCGCTTAACGTTTCCTTTATGCCGTTTGCGGTAAGGCAATCGCCCGTGACGTTTTCGATAGCACCGCTATCGGTGAAATTCCATTTATAAAACGGGCCGCCCGTTTTAACCTCACTGTAATCCTCATTATTGTTTCCCGTGCAGGCTGTGACGGAAAAGAGCAATATCATTGCCGTAAGAAATATAAGCAGTTTTTTCATTGTTTTTCTCCTTTTTAAAAATCAATACTGTCTGCCCCAGACGACCATGTGCTTTGCTTTCTTTCCGCAGCAAACGCAGGTGTCGGCAAGCTCTTCCTCTTCAAAGGGAATGCATCTTGACTTTACGCCGCCGGTAACGTCCTTGAGCTTTGCCTCGCACTCGGGGTCGCCGCACCACATAGCC